>JAXHTS010000062.1 GCA_034190085.1 Spirochaetota bacterium | reverse complement strand
TGGAATTCGAGATACGATTTCTGTACGATTACGGCATCGCACAGGTAGAATTTTCATCGTTTGTGACTTAGCTCGATATCACTTCGGCTCACACTCATTCCTGCGAATGCAGGAATCTCATAATACAGGAATGACAGTGTGGGCAACTGTCTTTACTCCCACTTTTGTAAGCTGTTTCATAAAAATTCTCAAAAAAATGATTATTTCTTGACCTAAAGTATGCAAAGAATATTTTTTATCTAAAATACCAAACAAATATATTATTAATAAGGGGGTTGGGAAATTAAAAAATAATAACAAAAAATATCATAGTATTATTTATAGTAATTATCACTGGGTTATTTCTATTCTGTGGGGATGATGACAGTAGTCCATCATTTTATCCTATTATAATAAATAACGCCAACCTTTCAGATTTGACTGTATCCGAGGGTATGTTGTCACCAGCGTTTATTGAAAATACCACTGCGTATACGGTAGAGGTGGCTTACGACACCTCTTCTATAACTGTTACACTAACAACAGCAAGTGGGAATGCTACTATTACGGTAAATGACAACTCAGTAGCCTCAGGTGAAGCTTCCAATTCGATTACACTCGAATATGGAGAGAATACCATTACGATTAGGGTTACTGCAGAAGACAATATAACGACAAAGGATTATTATATTACAGTGATACGTGCATATCCAACCTACTCGGTACTTAATAAAAGGATTTCTGGTATATGGAGACTAACGAGCGGTACATATCTATCAGGTGAAGACGTTAGTGACCTGCAATATATCCAATTTGAAGAAAATGGAATGTCTCTTATCGTTTACAGAACCGCTATAACTGAAATCCTGGGAAACATTGATTCCTTATATGCAGTATTAAACGATACCACCGTATTATTAGATATTTTTGGTTATTCTATGATGAGAGGGATGGGAGATACTTACATATTTGATAAGCCTGACGAATCTACATTAACGCTTACAGACAGCAGTCAAAACACAATCACTTTTACAGCAGAAACTCAAATCCCAGAGGCTTTCCTTTGCAAAGAATTCAATATTCAGGCTGAATATAAAGATCTTGAAATCGAGCCTGATACTAACACAAATCTTGTTTGGGATGGGCTGACGTATCTTTGGTATAAAGATGAAGATAGCAACACAATATACCCCTTTGATACATCTACTGAAACATTATTAACAGGTTCTGGCAAAGATTTTGGAACCTATTATTCACACATACATGCATATCAGGGTGGAGATTTCTGGACACACTGCCACTGCGGCGGAAACGAAGATGCTTCTCTTCGTACTACAGCAGGCGTAGAGGTCGATAATGTTGATACAGACGCTGACTTAGGCCACGAAATAAACATAGATGCCATCGCATGGGATGGAACTCACCTGTGGCTCTATGGATATAGTTACGATTTGGCAAAGGATCAATTACTCAAGGTCGACAGTAACGCTGAACCTGACTCACTTGAAGACTCCTATGATTTTGATAGAATAGATGTTCTAACATGGGATGGAAGCAATTTCTGGGCATTATCTGGTTATGGCGCTACAGCAGTAATTGTTAAAATCGATCCAATTGAGCTAAAAGCTATAGCAACTTATAAAACACCGCACTCAAATATCAGGTGGATGGGCATTGCTACTGTAGGGTCTGACCTTTATCTCCTTGGTAGAGATAATACAAAAGAGTATAAGGGAGTTATAACCCACGTTACTCCAAATTAATCAAGTTATCGAAAGTTGAAACCGCTGTACCTCCAAAGAAAAATATTGGCCAGAGGTCTGATAGAAGCACATTTATATAACTTCCGATAACTTATATTATGTCGCATAAGAAAATTTTTTTATTGTCTTTTCTTATCTTAAACAACTGTATTTGTCTAATCCGCGCTTCTTCGTAAAAATGATGGAATCTCTATATTATCTTTCTCTATAGTAGTAGTTGGTTTTGGTATGGGTTTTCTTCTCTTAGTCCCATAATCAATTGTTTTAAGGGAAAATGTATTCCCAGAATTGACATTCTTATCTACAACATTCACGCCTTCACCCTCAATCAGGGTAAGCGAAGTGCCTGTTTTTTTATCAAGATCGCTGGGTTCTCTTGAGAGCATATTCCTTCTTCTATCAAAACCTGTCGCAATCACTGTAACCCTGACTTTATCATCAATGGCTGAATCAATGGTTGTTCCAAAAATAATATTTGCTTCAGGGTCTACCTGGCGGTTGATAATGTCTGTAACCTCATGGACTTCATGCAATGATAAATCATTGCCGCCTGCTATGTTTATAAGCACAGCCTTGGCTCCCTCTACGCTTGTCTCCTCAAGCAATGGACTATTGACTGCCATCTGAGTAGCCTCAACAGCTTTATTCTCGCCAGTTCCAATACCAACCCCCATAAGCGCATCTCCAGTCTCTTTCATAACAGTCTTCACATCTGCAAAGTCTACGTTAACAAGCCCTGTTACCATTATTAGATCAGAAATGCCCTGTACTCCCTGTCTCAAGATATCATCAGCCAATTTAAAGGCATCCTCTATTGGTGTTTTGCGATCGATTATTCTCAATAAGAGATCATTCGGAATGGTTATAAGTGTATCAACCTTTTCCTTTAAATTTTTAATACCCTCTAAAGCTCTATCCATTCTCCTTTTCCCTTCAGCCTTAAAGGGTTTCGTTACAACCCCCACAATAAGACTATTCTGCTCTCTGGCGATCTCAGCAACAACTGGGGCTGCCCCGGTTCCAGTGCCTCCGCCCATTCCGGCGGTAATAAAGACCATATCCGCACCCTTTATTGCCTTATGAATCTTGTCCCTATCTTCGTTAGCCGCCTCTTTCCCAATCTCAGGGTCTGCGCCGGCTCCCAATCCTCTGGTTAGTTTACTTCCTATTTGAATTTTTTCTGAAGCAACCGATCCCTTAAGCTGCTGAGCATCTGTGTTAAGAACGATAAACTCTACTCCTTCCATCCCAGTAGCGATCATTCTATTAACAGCATTGTTGCCAGCCCCGCCAACACCAACAACCTTGATAATAGTGGTTAAAGATTTTTCTTCTTCCAGTTTAAACATGATAATCTCCCTTGTATTATATTATGTCGCATAAATAATTAATCTTTTTATAGGTAGTCTTCATACAATCTTCTTATAATCTTTCGAAAGGATGTAATTCTACCCTCTTTACCATACTTAGATTTGGTTCTCATGAACCGATTCATCTTTATCCCATATTTTAACAGACCCACTCCATTGGAAAATATAGGTGTAGCAACTTTATCCTTTAATCCTGCAATATCCTCTGATATGCCTATTCGCACAGGCATATTAAATATTCTTTCCGCCGCTTCAATACATCCATCAATCATGCTTCCACCTCCTGTTAAAACAACTCCAGCAGCCAGAACATCCTTTTTCCCGCTCTTCAATAATTCATGATCCACCATCTCCATAATTTCCATCATCCTTGGCTCAATGATCTGGGCTAGCTCTTGTTTAAATAATCTCCTTGGAGCCCTTCCCCCAACTGAAGGTACTTCAATAGTATCGGAAACATCAACAATATCAACCACTGAACATCCATTTTTTTTCTTTATAATCTCGGCTGATTCTAAAGGTGTTCTTAATCCAATAGAAATATCATTGGTTACATGAATACCTCCAACAGCTAGGACAGAAGAAAAGGCAACTCCTCCCTCAAAATATAACATAATGTCAGTAGTGCCTCCCCCAATATCAACAAGGACAACCCCTAATTCCCTCTCATCCTGATTCAATGTCGCCTCAGCAGAGGCTAATGGAGAAAATATTATATCTGTGCATTCAAATCCAGACCCATTTACTGATTTCACTAAGTTTTGAATGCTAGTATTAGCCCCGGTAATTATGTGTACATCCGCCTCAAGTCTAACTCCACTCATCCCAATGGGATCCTTAATTCCATATTGATCATCAACCGCAAACTCAGTTGATAATACATGCATAATCTGTCTATCAACGGGTATGACGATTGCCTGGGCCGCTTCGATAACCCTCTTGACCTCTAATTGAGTAATGGTCCTGTTCCTATTTGATACAGCAACGACACCCTTTGAATTCTCACCCTTAACATGTTGCCCGCTCATCCCAACATAAACAACACTTACCTCACATCCAGCCATAAACTCAGCCTTTTCCACAGCGCTTACAATTGAAGATACAGTATTATCAATATTTACGACAATTCCATTTTTCAGTCCTGTTGAAGGAGCAACTCCAACACCAACAACCTCTACCTGATTGTTCTCATTAACAAATCCAATCACAGCGCATGTCTTTGTTGTTCCTATATCTAAACCAACTACCACATCTTCCATTTCCATATTGAGGCTCCAGTCAATATTACTTGATCAATCCTGAATCAGCATAAATCTGCATAGTATCAGGATAATATCTTATGCTATCGAGATAGCCTACCCCAGAATTCAATTTATAGAATGACTCTTCGAGAGGGGTTAAAGTAAAGGTCGTCTTTCTGCCCTTTAATAATATCTTGGCTCTTACAAAATCAGTTAAATCAATTTCAAGCATCTCGTAATAGAGAGATAATTTATTATCCCTTATCTTTTTAAGAAGGGTGAGGAAATTAGCCAATCTTTGCGTTAGTACTCCATCAATGATATCATTCTCAGAAATAATAATTAATGGCAAGTTATTATCATGAATCTGGTTAACTGATACTATCCTATATCTCTCATCCAGTTCAAAGGGCATAACCTTATCTCTCTCCCTTATAGCCAGTAGAAAAGCGGGAATCTTTTCAACAATATGAATGATTAATCGATCACTCTCGAATGCAATATTGAATCTATCTATAAGGGGATACTCCTCTAAAATCTGATGCAATGATTCAAGATCAACTACTATATAATCCTCATCAACCTTCATATTCACTTCATCAATTATCTCATATTTGGAAAGTAGCTTAAGCCCTTTAAACTCAATAGACTTTACCCTCTTTGCATCTGCTTTTGTGATTGATGTTCCAATAGTACATAAAAATAATATGACAATACTCATTGACTGTATACAGCTTTTCAATTTGCTCATCCTAATAGTTTTTATTACTCTTCAATTAAATTGCTATAGGCTCACTCTGTTCAGGCAATTCTCTGATGGCATGCAGAATAGCCTCTCCAGCCTTATGAATGTTACCGGCCCCGAGTAACATAACAATATCACCCTCTCTCATCTCTCCAATTATTGAATCAGGAATATCCTCAAATCTGGAGATTATATCCACCTCTCTATCCTCGTGTTTAGCAATAGCTCGTTGAATAAGTTGAGATGAGACTCCTTCAATTTGTTCTTCCCCTGCAGGGTATATCTCTGTAAGATAAAGAAGATCAGCCTCGACAAAGGCTTGTCCAAATTCATCCCATAAAAGTTTAGTCCTTGAATACCTATGGGGTTGAAAAATCACAATAATCCTTCTCCCTAACCCTTTAACAGCCTGTAAAGTCGCTCTAATCTCAGTTGGATGATGGGCATAATCATCTATTAATAATATACCCTTCTCCTCACCTATCTTCTCCATCCTTCTTTCAACACCCCTGAACTCATATATTGCCTCTTTTATTGTCTTAAAATCCATTCCAAGTTCCAGGGCGACAGCTATTACAGAAAGGGAATTGATGACATTGTGATTCCCTAACAATCGTATCATAATATCTCCAAGCAACTCTCCCCTATATAAACAACTATAAATTGTAGCGCCATTGGAAATCCTTGCATTGCAAGCCCTAAAATCAGCACTGTCAGAAAAACCATAGGTAAAATATGGTCTCTCAACCTTTGAAATGATATCAGCAATGACAGGATCATCAATACAGAGAACAGAATAACCATAAAAAGGAACGTGGTTTATATATGTTAAAAAGGCATCCTTAAGTCCCTCAAAGTATTTATAGTGATCTAGATGGTCAGCATCGATGTTTGTCACAACAGCTATTGATGGGAAGAGCTTCAGGAATGAACCATCAGATTCATCCGCTTCAAACACAAGGTATTCTCCCTCACCTATTCTGGCATTGGAGCCGAAGTTTAATACCTTTCCCCCAACAATCGCAGTAGGATTTATTCCTCCATGATAGAGTACATATGAAAGCATTGAAGATGTTGTTGTCTTCCCATGTGTTCCGGCAACCCCTATACCATGCTTTAGCCTGACCAATTCAGCAAGCATCTCTGAGCGATGGATAATGGGAATTTTTCTTTTCCTAGCCTCAATTATCTCAGGATTATTCAAACATATTGCGCTTGAGGTAATCACCACGCAATAGTCCATGATGTTTGACGATCTGTGTCCAATAAATATATTTACTCCAAGAGCGCGTAACTTCTTTGTCTGCTCTGATTCTACCAAATCAGAACCGGAGACCTGAAAACCCTGATTTATGAGTATCTCGGCTATACCACTCATCCCGATACCGCCAATTCCTAAAAAATGCATTCTATTAGATTTTCTAAACAACTCTTCTCTCCCTTTAGGAAGTAAGTTCCCTAACCACATTTTTAACTATATTCAAAGATGCATCAGCTTTCACTACAGCCTTCGATATCTCAGACATTCTGTTGAGCTTAATAGAATTACTTAATAATTCAGTGAGAATGGGCGCTACGGAGTCTGGAAGGGCGTCCTCATCCCTAATTTTTATGGCCGCCCCTGCCCTTTCAAATACCTCCGCATTACTTTCCTGATGATTTGATGCCGCATAGGGGTAAGGGATGAGAATTGATGGCAAAGAAAATGATGCAAATTCGACCATTACTCCAGATCCCGCCCGGCTTATCACAATATCGCTCGCCCTATAGGCCAGACCTACATCCTGGATAAAGGGTGAAATATATGTAGATCCCCTCTCAAGTTCATCATGTAGGGCTGTCTTATATTTTTTGTAGGAATATTCGCCAGTACTCCATATTATACCGATATCCCTGAATTCATCAGGATACTTCCTCTTCATACCTAAAACCAATTCATTTAATCGCATAGCCCCCTGACTGCCGCCTATTACAAAGACTACCTTATTACAATGCTGCATAGAAAAATATTTTTTTGCATCTTGCTTATCTATTTTAAGACTCGATAAGACATCCCTTCTAATTGGATTGCCAACATTAAGAACATTGTCTCTCTCCTCCATCATTAAGTGTACCTTTATGGTGTCAAAGGTGCTGAATATCTTCGTGGCATATCGTGCAAAAATTGTAGTTATTCTCCCAGGAATAGAGTTCTGCTCACAGAGAAAAATTGGAATCTTTAATAACCTAGAAGCAACCAATGCAGGTGCTGATACATATCCTCCCATCCCAATAACAGAATTTATCCGCAATTTTTTCATAATTCCGATTGATTTAATAATAGCAAGAATAAAATTGATCATAAACAAAGGGTATATAAATAAATTTTTCTTTGGAAAAGATGGCGCTCTATAAAAGAAGAGATCCTTCTTCATCACATTACTTATTGGAGGATACATCATATCTCTTCTCCCAACCAGAATGGATGCTTTTAATCCTTTACCCTTGAATTCTTCATATATAGCAATTCCTGGGCTAATATGCCCACCTGTCCCACCTCCAACGATCAAAACGCTAATATCACTCATCTTAAAGCAACATCTCAATTAATAATTAATTTCTATAAAATCCCATAGTTCAATTTATATGATCAGCCATATCCATCGTCAATTCTATACAGGTAAATGACTAATCGAAAATGGGGAATTATATTCGCTATATTTTGAAATATTTAAAAGAATACCCAACACAATCATATTCGATATGAGCGAAGAGCCGCCATAGCTTATCAGTGGCAAAGGTATACCTGTAGTTGGCAGGCTTCCGGTTACAACCCCTATATTCATGAAAGCCTGTACTACTATTAAAATTGTAACCCCAATAGCAAGCAGCCTGCCAAATTCATCCGGAGCGCCTAAGGAAATGCATAGCCCCCTCCAGAATAGGATACAATATAAAGCCAAAACAAATGTGGTTCCAATAAGCCCAGCCTCCTCAGCAATTACAGCTAAGATGAAATCAGTATGAGGTTCTGGAAGTCTACTAATCTTCTGGTACCCTAATCCAAGGCCGACTCCCCAAAAACCTCCCTTTTTAAATGCTATAAAAGACTGTATAATATGATATCCAATCCCAAATCTATCCTGCCATGGATCCAGATAAGCAAGCAACCTTGCTTTGCGATAGTCAACCTGGTAAATAAGCAGATAAAACATCGGAATGCTGACAATGCTGAGCATTAAAATATAAACAAAGGAAAATCCTGAAACAAAGAGTATAAATACCGACACGACCAAAAGATCGATTGCTGTACCAAAATCGGGCTGAAACATTATCATGATAAACATAACTGCTATTATAAGCATTGGGATTAAAAGCTGTATCACATGATTTACCGGTCCTGAGCTTTCAACAGAAAAAACCTTCACAAGATATATTACCATAAATATCTTTACAAATTCTGCTGGTTGGAACCTTAAAAAAAACAAATCTATCCATCTCACCGAACCCTTTACACTATGCCCTATTCCAGGTATAAATATTAAAACTAATAATATTAATGATAGGAATAACATTATCTTGGTATATTTTATATAATTATGATAATCAATCTCCTGAAATAGAAGTAGTGCAATAAAACCAATAATGAACCATAAAATCTGTTTCTTAAGAAAGTAGAATGAATCTCCATGAACCTTTAAAGCATAGACAGCGCTAGCGCTATAGCTCACTGCTATACCTATACCAATCAATATTATGACAACCATCCATAAAACGAGGTCAGCTTCTCCCCTTTTGCGAGTATCTATAAAGGATTTTACATCCAAGAGAGTTCTCCATTCTGTAGCTTTTTAAAGGATTTTACAAATTGATCCCCCCTCTCCTCATAACTCTTAAACATATCATATGAAGCGCAGGCAGGGGAAAGCAAAATAACATCCCCCTCCATGCTTGCCCTCATCGCACCCCTTACCGCTTCGTCAATTGACTCACTAATAGAATATGGAAGATCCTTGAATAACTTCTCAAATTCAGACGAGGATTCTCCAATAAGCATTAGATGTCTGATTTTACTCTTTATGCTTCCTTTTAGTCTCGTATAATCATCCCCCTTGGTTCTGCCGCCCAAAATGAGTATCCCTGAATCGGGTATGCTCTTTAATGCCATCTCAACTGCGCCAACTGTGGTTGCCTTGGAATCATTAATAAAGCGCCTACCCTCATATTCACCCAACACTTCCATCCTATGAGGCAGACCCTTAAAGGAATAACATGTCTCAGCTATAAGGTCAACATCAAGATCATAGTTCATCTTCTCCATAATTGATGACACCATTAATATAGCTGCCATTGCATTTTCTATGTTATGCATTCCATAAATCTGCATCCTTGAAATGTCGAGGACTCGCTCTATCCTATCATTTAATTTTATGAAGATCGAATCTTGCTTATAAAAGGCATCAGCACCGTTATCTGATAGAGAAAAGCGCAACTTCTTTGCCTTTATTCCGCCTAAACCTCTGGCAAGCAACTTGTCATTATTATTATATATAAAGAAATCCTCTTCAATCTGATTCATCGATATTCTCAGCTTCGCCTCGAAGTATTCATCCATTCCCTTGTAACGGTCCAGGTGATCGGGACTCACATTAAGGATCCCGGCTACATCGGGCTTAAAGCCTACAATGTTCTCAAGTTGAAAAGATGATAACTCAACTACTGATAGGGAATCATTTTTAGTATCCTTAGTAAAACTAATCATAGGAGTGCCGAGGTTGCCGCCTATATGTGTATCTAATCCAATACCCTTTAGTATTTCACCAACCAAGGTGGTGGTTGTGGATTTGCCATCAGTGCCGGTTATTGCGATTATTCTGCCCTGTAAATATCTGTAAGCCAACTCTATCTCAGCAATTATCTCAATGCCCCTATCCTTTGCTGCTTGAATCAGTGGTATTTCATTTGGAACCCCTGGACTGATAACAATAAGATCAAATCCCTTATCCAGAATACTCTGACTTTGATCCCCTGCAAGGACTCTTACCCTCTCGTCGAGTCTATTTTTCTCCTCCCTTAACTCCTCCTCAGGCTTAATATCTGAAACATAAACATTGAAGCCCTCTTTAACGAGAAAGTTCGAGGTGGAGACACCTGTAATCATGCCGAGGCCAACTACCAATATATTGCTATTCCTATCAAGAATATCCACAATACCCTGCCTATAATATCTTTAGCGATGTGATGCCCATAATCGCTAGAATTATCCCAAGTATCCATATCCTTACAACAACCTTCTGTTCAGGCCATCCAGAGAGCTCAAAATGATGGTGGATGGGAGCCATCTTAAAAACCCTCCTACCCCTTAGCTTAAATGTCACTACCTGAATTATTACAGAGATTGCCTCTAGGACAAAGACACCACCTACAATAAATAGGAATATCTCCTTTTTAATTAAGATAGCGACAATACCGACTATTCCTCCAAGGGAGAGCGAGCCAGTATCTCCCATAAAAACAGATGCAGGGTTACAATTAAACCAAAGAAATCCTATAGATGCTCCAACCATTGCAGAAATAAAGACTGTAAGCTCAGCGCTATCAGGAATGTAGGGTATTCTCAAATAACTGGCTATCTCGATGTGTCCAGTGAGATAGGTCATAATACCCAGGGTTGTAGCAACTATGATGACTGATCCTATAGCAAGCCCATCCAGCCCGTCAGTGAGATTAACCGCATTAGAGCTTCCGACTATCACAATAGTAGCAAAAACAATCCAAAACCACAACATATCCAATACCGGCTCGTTTAGAAATGGGATATAGAGCATTGTTGCATGTTCTTCACTGGATGGATACAAATAAACCACTGTAGTCACACCCAAAGCGATAATGATCTGTAAAAGCATCTTTATTCTGGCTGACATCCCATTACCCTTTTTGAGAACTGACTTCATCCAATCATCAATAAATCCAATAATTCCAAGGAGTATTGTTGCAACAATCAGTATAATTATATAATGGTTATTGAAATTTCCCCAAAGGGCTATTGACATAAGCATAGAGCCAAGTAGAATTATCCCTCCCATAGTAGGCGTCCCCGCCTTGGACTTATGGCTATCTGGTCCTAATTTATTTATCTCCTCTCCAATCTCGAGTTTCTTAAGCCATTTTATTACCATATTGCCAAAAATTAAAACAAATAGGAGCGCTGTTACAGCGGCATAGGCTGACCTGAAGGTAATGTATTGAAATAGGCGTAAATAAGATATGAAATCCTGTAATGGAAGTATAAAATGGTAGAACATAGAATCTCAACTTAGTGGATTACTGCATCCACAACCTCCTCCATCTTCATAGATCTTGATCCTTTAATGAGAATTACATCGTTTGGTTTTACACAGCCAACAACAAAATCAATTAGCTTTTTCTTGCATTTAAAATATAAAACATTTTTATCATCCATGCCCGCTAGTTGTGCACCCTCTGCCATGGCCACTGCCATCTCTCCCCAGACACATAGCAAATCAAATCCATACTCATAGGCAATTCTTCCCACCTCCCTATGATATGCCTCGGATAGATTACCTAGCTCCTTCATGTCAGATAATACAGCTATCTTCCTGTTATCAGGGAAGATCATGCTGGCTGAAATAAGGGCATATCTTGAGGAAAGCGGATTTGAATTATAGGTATCATCAATTATTATAAAATCTCCATCAATTAAACGACTTCTCATCTCAATATTCTTGAAATCAGATAAAGCTTCCTGTATTAACCTTGGCTCTAGGCCAAGTTCTTCAGAAGCCAATATCGCTGCAAGGGCATTATACACATTATGAACCCCAAAAAGCGGTATAGAAAAGGTAACGCCCTTTCGCACTATCTCTATTCTATCCCTATACACCCTATATGCCTCAGGGCGCATCTCAGCATTTTCTGAAAGGCCATAATTCTTCACATTCAAGCCCCTCGCAATCGCTTTCTCATAGAGCATATCATAATAGGCCATATCCCTATTTAGCAGAACAAGCGCGTTCTCCTTCATCCCATCAATAATCTCTGATTTAGCTAGGGCAACACCCTTAACATCATTAAAAAACTCCAAATGACCCTCTCCAATATTGGTTACTATCACTATATCCGGCTTTGTCATCAATGAAAGCCTGTTGAGTTCCCCGCTATGGTTCATCCCCATTTCAATAATAGCAACCTCATGTTCCCTACTCAAACCAAGGAGGGTAAACGGAACGCCTATCTCGTTGTTGTAGTTCTTTTCATTTTTGTGACAATTATACTTTTTACGTAAAACCGAGTTTAACAACTCCTTTGTTGTTGTTTTGCCATTGGTTCCTGTTATACCAATCATTACTGGATTCATTTTACTTCTATGATGAGATGCTATGGATCCCAAGGCCTTAAGCGTATCATCACATAATATTGCGGCAATTTTCTCCTGATAGGCTATCTTCTCAAACTCCTCTTTAATTGTCAGAAAGGCTACGATTCTCCCTTCCTTTACGAGTGGCTCAATAAAATCGTGGCCGTCAAATTTATCCCCCAATAGTGGTATAAAGAGGTTCTCTTCCCCCACATCCCTTGAGTCGGTCGTTATTGTCAACACCCTCCTATCGGGTTGACCCGCTATAAGGGTGCCGCCACTCGAATCAATAATCCATTGAACTGTTGTGGGATAATAGACTCTCAAAATCCATCTCTCTTACCTAAATACTTCCTCACTACCTCATGATCATCAAAATAGATACGCTTATCACCAATTATTTGATAGTTTTCATGCCCCTTACCCGCTATCACAATCATATCTCCCCTCTCCGCCATATCAATTGCTATCCTAATTGCCTCTTCCCTATCGGGCTCTATCTCATAATTTGTCTCATTCACCCCTCTGATAATATCCTCAATAATTTCATTGGGATTCTCATCCCTTGGATTGTCACTTGTAACAATCACCCAATCAGAATTACTAATAGCAACCCTTCCCATGAGTGGTCGTTTTGTCCTGTCCCTATTCCCGCCACAACCCAAGATTGTAATGGTCCTTCTTGGTTGAAGTTCCTTTACTGACTGCAGTAACCGCAGCAGCGCATCATCAGTATGAGCATAATCCACAATTATATAAAAACCCGAATCTGATCTTATCTTGTCAAACCTGCCTGGTACAGAATTCATTGCAGATAATCCCCTTTGAATCATCTCTACAGGAACACCCATGCGATGAGCAATTGCAAAAGCGCAGAGGGAATTATAGACATTGAATCTGCCAGTTACACCCAAATCAATCCCAAGACCCTTTTGGGGCTTTTTCAATGAGTAGCAAACACCCTCAATTGTGTTGCGAATGCTCGATTCAATCGGACAATAATCAGCATCATCTTGAATACCAAAACTCCACATTGGATAGGAAAATCCAATGCTTTCTTTTAACAAGGTTCTACCAAACTCATCATCAGCATTAATAATTCCGATTCTGTTTTTATTTGAGCTCTTTTCAACTAACTCAAATAATTTCCTCTTTGAATTAAAATAGTCATCATAGCTTTCATGAAAATCGAGATGATCCCTTGTGAGATTTGAAAAAACAGCAATGTTAAAATCAATATCCTCTACACGATGTAGCTTAAGGGCGTGTGAAGATACCTCCATTATTATAAAATCAATATTATCAGATACCATATTCTTAATAAGCTCCTGTAAATCTCTAGAATCAGGAGTCGTATTGAGGGATTGGATCTCATTATCCTTCCATCTATAGTTAATAGTCCCGATAACAGCTGGTGAATACCCACTGGTTTTCAGAATTGACTCAAGCATATATGTTATGGTGGTCTTCCCGTTGGTACCGGTTATTCCAATTACAGGAACCTCAGTGGATGGATGTTGATAAAATGAAGCAGATATTCCAGAAAGCGATCTTCTAGTATTATCTGAAGCTAAAATAACAACTCCCTTCTCCTTTAAATTACAGAATTCAGATACCCTCCTTGAGGATAATACCACCGCTTTTGCGCCCTTTGCAACAGCTTCAGTTATATGCTCGTGTCCATCAACACTAAACCCTTCAACAGCTACAAAGAGTGATTCTGGTATAACATTTTTAGAATTATATTCGATAGATGATATTTCACATTTCTCCGATCCATGTATCAACATGATCTTGCCTTCCAATCCCTTAAGGAGTAGAGATAATTGTAATGATTTATTTAAAGATTTGACTCTCATCCAATATCTGTATTATACTATAATTTTTAGTTATTTTCACCTGCATTGAGAGAATCTCAATGCAATTACGTTATATCAACAGATTTATCTCTTTAGGGATTCAATTGTCTCAAAATCCATTGGCGTAATATACCGCATCCCATTATCTTTTACATACTTTAATATAACATCCATTCGATTATAGATTTCGATTTGATATATCAATCTATCATTTTTAATAATCAATGCCTTCTCTCTTTGTAGTAATTTTTGATAATCAATCTTCATCCGCATCATCCCTATATTCTGCCAAACATATAGTACTATGAATAGGATTATAAAAAATGTTTCAATAAAGTATTTTATGATATTCTCCAAATATCCGAATCTATAATCTTTCGCAAACCCTCAGCTTTGCGCTCCTTGCTCTCTTATTGATTGCAACCTCATCTTCTGTGGGTAAGAGTGGTTTTCGGGTAAGTATTTTCACAAAGGGTGAAATATTACAATGACAATATTGAGGATATTCATCACAATCACAACCCCTTTGCAGCCTCTTAAACCTATTCTTCACAATTCTATCCTCCAATGAATGGAAGGATATCGCTATAATTCTACCTCCATGCGCTAGATATTGACAAGCCTCCTTCAAAGATCCCTCAATTGCATATAATTCTTCATTCACGACAATCCTTATGGCTTGAAAGACTCTAGTTGCAGGGTGAATGCCTTTAAAATGATATTTTTTAGGTATAGCGCTTAGAACTAATCGAGCCAACTCCCCACTGGTCTCAATTTTTTTTATGCTTCTTCTGTTTCCAATTACCCTTGCAATCCTCTTTGCAAAACGCTCCTCTCCATATTCCCAGAATAAATCACCCAATTCCTTTACTGAATAATTATTGATAATATCATATGCATTGACTCTATCATCTAAATTCAGACGCATATCCAGAATTTCGTCTTTATTAAAGCTGAATCCCCTTCCACTCCTTTCATAATGGAAGGATGAAATGCCAAAATCATAGAGGAATACAGAAATCTTATTCTTATACTTATTTATATAGGATGATATATTTAAATAGTTATCATTGATAAATTCCATCCTATTGCCATATATCCTCAATCGTCTCTTTGCATGTTCTAAAATCTCACTATCTCTTTCAAATCCAATAATCCTCAAATTTTGAAAATTCTGAAGAAGCATCAAAGAATGCCCGCCCTCTCCAAGGGTGCAATCTACCAGGAGTCCTATTCCTACATTTAACGCTCCCTGGGTATACTCCAGCACCTCCCTACACATTACCGGAGCATGCGAATAGAGATTATCAGGAACTTGATTGTTTTCGTGACTCATTAAAAACCAAGATCCTTGGCTAAATCCTCCAAAGACTCTCCCTTGGGTTTATAGCTATTGTACTTTTCCTCACTCCAAATTTCAATTTTATTATATAATCCCAATATTGTGACATCTTTATCTATCTCAGCAAAATCCTTGAGATAGGGTGGTATTTTTATTCTGCCCTGTTTATCCAATTCACATTCTGAAGCCCCTCCTACATAAAAACGCAGCTTCTTACGATTTGTCATCTCTGTTTCCGCAAGGGTTACTAATTTACCTTCAACAAATTCCCTCCATTCCTTCTCCCTGAAGGCCATTATGCATTTATCAAAACCATGTGTAATTACGAGTCTGTTTATTATGGCATCCTCGCCATAGGCTCTTCTTAATTTTACAGGTATTGCGACCCTGCATTTCTCGTCTAGCGTTGGGTGGTATTCACCCATAAACATGCTAAAATCTCCTTCTTGTCATAATCATAGGGAATATTTTACACAAATCCCCACTTTTCCCCAAAAATTACACCAATGTGACATAAGTGTCAATAAAAAAAATGATTGCCTGTAATATTTATTTATTCTTTAGGGTATGGGATTAATTCATACGTCCTTGATAGTGTTGATTATACGAAAAAATACTTTATTTTGTGGGAATTTAGTATAATATTATTAATAGGTTATAGTTAATGCTTGACGAAGTTAATGGGAATCTATTGTAAATAATAATCCCGTTAAATTAAGATATTAAATATTATATATTGAATATTTATTACACTCTTATTAAGGTCGTTTAAGCCTATACATCCATACAGGTTATATCCATTTCATTCGATTATAGCAAATTATTCAGAATGAGATTACAATGAAATTTCCAAAATTTGCAGAAATTATATCTTTCTATATCTACTATACTAATCTGTATAATATAGCTAAGCCTGAATTAGTTATAGTAATATTATTCATATTCACATTAATTACTCCACTCCATTCCAAAAGTCCTTCTGCCTTGAATAAGCGAGGTGTAGAATTTGGGAATAAAAAGAGATATAGTGAAGCGATAAGTGAATTTAACAAATCAATTGAAATATTTAACAAATCCTCTGCAAAGGTCTTTCATAATAAAGCCTGGGTTCAGGAGCTTCAGGGTAACTACGAGGATGCGATCATAAATTATGAAGAGGCAGTGAGGAGAAATCCTGATCAATTGCCATCTCATGAACGGGTTGGATTTCTCTATTATAAGACTGGACTATATGGAAAGGCGGTATTTACTGGTGAATATGTGTTAAAAATTGATCCTGACAATGAGGAGGTGATTAAATGGCTGCCTGACGCCTATAGAATGAGGATCAAAAAGCAGCAAGAGGATTTGATAGCAAAAAAAAAGGAAGAAAAAATAAAGGAAGAGGAGGAGAAATTAAAAAAACAGAAGGAAGATGAAGCAGAAGCATTAAAAAAAGAAAAAAAGAAAAAGATGGCTAGAAGATTATATGCAACATTTGATTTTATGATAAGAACTGGTTATTACTTCAGGGGTGATGAGGGGTATAAATATGTTACAACATCAGGATTATATGGGAACTTTCCTGAGATGATATATATTAATTTTACTCCAAGGAAAGAATGGGAATTTGACCTTAAATTCGGTAATCCCTATCTTGGAGCTCTCTCCCCGAATCTGGTTATTCATACAGAGACATTTCAAGCAATATACCATTTTGAAAGATATTCAATTGGAATTGGGGGCATGGGTAATCATTATAAGAGTAGTCTAAACTTTGGGAGAGAACTCACACTCCATGATTTTAAGATGGGTATCCTTTTCGGATATAAGAAGGATAATTATTCTATGCGATTTGTTCTCTATCCAAGAGCCATACCTAAAGACAGCAAATATTCATCAGGAACAACCCTTGATGTTGATTATGCTGAATATAGATTTGATAATTATGTGGATAAATTTTTTAGCTATTACTCAAGAATATCTATTGCAGATTATTATTATTTTGATCATGATAATGAAATGTCAAATTATTGGGGTGTTTACGAGATTTCTCTTGGAATTGTTCTATCGAAATTTAACCTTAAGAAAAAAAATATGACTATAACTGTAGACTTTACTGAGAGATTCTATATGAGAGATCTTTTTAATGATGAACCATACAATTTTGGCAATGGGCAGGGATGGTTTGGCATCAATACGGACACCTGGTTTAAGGGTGCTCCCTTTTCCGGATATCGAGCGCCTGGGCATGTCTTTTCAATCAAGATAAATGAGTTTCTAACTGATAATTTTTTTCTCTACCAGAAGCTCATTTGTGAAATGGTGGACAGAGCAGAGGACCACAACGAATTTTGCTTGAAGTTGGGTGTTGGAGGCACATATTAGAGAATATGGATATCCTTAAAATTGCTCAATTTGCTGAAGGTATCTCCATTGCTGCTGGGAAAATACTGTTGAGGGAATTCCGGTCAAAGGGTATCTTAATATCCTATAAAAGCAGAACAAATTTAGTTACAAATATTGATAAAGAATCGGAAATCTTTATCTTTAATTGTATCAAGAAGGAATATCCGGATCATTCAATTATAGCTGAGGAGGGCAGCAGGAGGGAGATCGAGGGCGAATTCATTTGGTATATAGACCCCATGGACGCTACCAATAATTATGCTCATGGAATCCACCATTTTTGCATCTCCATTGGCATATTCTCAACAGAAATGAAAAAAACGGTTGTTGGAATAGTATACGATCCCTTTCATGATGAACTCTTCAAGGGTATTATAAATAGTGGAGCCTTTCTAAATGGAACCAGAATAACTATTTCTGAGGTTAATGATATCGGAATATCAATTATTGCCACAGGATTTCCATATAATAAGGTTGACAGGGAAAGGAATAATTTAATTGAATTTAATAGGGTATTGCCCTTTGTACAAGGCATACGGCGTATGGGTTCAGCAGCGCTTGATCTATCCTATGTAGCTTGTGGTAGATTCGATGGATATTGGGAGCCAGGGCTTTTTTCATGGGATATGGCGGCTGGCAGCCTGATTGTAGAAGAGGCAGGCGGAAAGGTATCAAAATATGATGGCTCCCCTTTTGATCCAGAGTATCCGGAAATCCTTGCGACCAATGGAAAAATTCATAATAGGTTGATGGGATTACTGAAAAGCTAGGCACGCTTTCTTTAGATTGTTATTATTGATAATAATGCTTTGCAATAAAAAACCTCTTTTATTATTCCCCTTTGTATTGATAATAATCTTATATTACCTATCATTAGAGAATGATGTCAATGGAAGCGAGAGGGAAATTATCAATCTTGGAAAATTGCATAATATAAATGGTGAATATTATAACGCCATTACTGAGATGATGAGATATCAGTATCACTATCCTGAGGGAGAGTTTTTCCCTGAGAGCCAATTGATTATGGGTGAGGCATATTATAGGGGGGGAAACTACAACAATGCAATAGGGGTGTTATCAGGGTGCTATGCAACATACAAGGATAGACCAGAGGGAGAGAGAGCACTTTTAAATATTGGCTACATGAGACTCATTAGCGGTTCTCCCTTTTACGCCTACCGATCTTTTCAGGAATATCTTTATGCTTATAATAATGGAAGATATAGGGAGGACGTTAAAGCTAATCTGTGCAGCGCCATTGCGCTAATGGGTGAACTTAGGCAAGCTGTTAGAAAAATTGTAGAATATAAGACTTCCTTTCCGGATGGCAAACATGCTGAGGAATTATATCATTTGGAATCTTTGATAAACAGAGAATTGAGCAGGCCCAAAAAGAACGTATGGGTATCCCTGATCGGTTCAATATTTCTTCCGGGTTTCGGTCATTTCTACACATATAAATATAGGGTAGGTCTTTTTTCATTTCTGACAAACGCAGCGTTGATATTTCTGGTCTACGATGGATATAAAGATGAGAATAGATTCAGAATGGTATTATTCTCAGTTGGGGCATTCGCAATCTATCAACACTCCCTATTTTCAGCGGTCAATAACGTGTATGTTTACAACAGAAGGGATGATTTTTACAAATCAGTGCGCATGGGTCTAAATATTAAGTTTTAATTATACCTGTGTAATCATTTGACTTCTATTTGATATTTTGTAATGAATAATATCGATATGAATGACAATAACGATAGAATATTGAATTCAAATGATTTTGAAGAGAGTCAATTCGTTAAAATCGAATCATTGATAAAAGAAGAAAAGAATGAAAAGATTGCGGAATTGCTTCTTAAAGGAAGAGATAGGGACAATGATATTCAAAAAAAGGATTATTTAGATAGATTTCTGGATTTTGTTATCTTTAAGCTAAAAACAGGCAACTTCCATGATATAAATCATGCTTATCCCACTAAGAGGATTGCTGATAATGAGCTTGAAGGGAAGTTAATTCAATTGATAAATTATCACCTTTATCCTGATATAGTTACGAAGATTTTGAAATGCTTTACAAAAAATGTTAACAACTCAGATACAAATTTATATTTAGCCAATTTAATAAAATCAGATGGTATAATAAAAGAGATTTATAATACATTTCAACTCTTTAAGAAAGATATATTTGAGACCGATCGCATGAAAAGAAGCCAAAATGTTAAGAATATACAGCAATTCGATCTTGAAGCAGATGTACAGTTCTCTTCACCTTTAGACGCGGCTTGTAGATTCAAATATATTCTCGAATTTATTGCATTAAACCAGAACGTAATGCATATCTATACTTTAAATGATATCTCACTTTCGAAGATTGGGATTCAGGATAGACAATCACGCCGTTGAGATGTTTATATATCCTCGTATTGACAACGCTTGAGATTCTATTGATATTGAATTTATTACTATTAGATCGGATTTTCTAGCGCAAGTACCATCACTAATATCGAAATAGGTCTCGGATGAATCCTTTGGACATCGCCTTTAGTGTTCAGTATCCATAATAATCATTTCTTTAAGATAGATATTCTTGTATCTCTTGGAGTCCTCAAAATCCACTAGGCTATTGAAAACTGGTTGATATTCCTTTATTAACCAGAACATGACATCCTTCAAATCCTGAGATTTGCTATCAATTATTGTATATTTGTATAAAAGAGTCTTCTCATCTATATTCTTGATTATTTCCGGGAACCTGGTAAGAGAGGGATTTAAAAAATTTTTAATGCCATTCCTCAGTCCGTCTCTCCAACAGCTATAGAAGATTAAATATTTAGGGGAGCCATTGGGAATTTTCTGAAGAAGACAAATTATTCCAGGTAATTCTGGGATTCCTCCAATCCTATATTTGTCGTATTGATATATGCGTGTCCAGACGATAGTATAGAAAACATCGTTATTGAGAAGGCTTTTTTTCATATTCAATACTTTTTTCTTTATCCTTAAGATTGTTTATCAAGTCGGTTAGAAGGGGGATCAATTTCAACGCCCTCTTGTAACTGTCAAGTTCATTATATATATCAAATCTGTTTGGAAATTTCAATACAAAATAATTTGAGATAAAATCGGTCAATTGAGAAATATCTGTAAGAAAGTTTAGTAAATAAATAAGCTTATCTGATTCATTAATATTTATCAAGAAGATTAACTCTTGACTCTTCTTTCGAATATCCTCGATTAGTATCCTTAAACTTTTTGAATTCCCCCTTCCCTTTTCAATTCTTTCATAGTAGCCGGATTTGAGTTTATGTACTTTTTTTAGTCGTACTCGAGAGATCCCCTTCAATTGTATATTAGTATAGTTTTCATCAATGTTCTTAACCTCTGAGACCTTGGCAATGGTTGCGATTCTGTTCTTATAAAAGATAATATCAATTATATTCCTTACCGGAAATGCAAGTATCCGATCCCCAACTTTGATGTTACTTGATTTATTATTATATGATTGAATCTGGATGCTGCAATTGGGGAATAGTACTTTATGGAAAAGGTAAAGTATATTTAGATCACTTGATTCCATGGATTCACAGTAATCAATTTTACTTAAATTATGCAAATAATTTTTATAGGATTGTTCAATTTTATAGGATTGCTCAAAAAAAGTAATAAACTTACTTCAATCTCAGATGTGAAGTAGAGTATTATCTGCTTCTTAGGATTAATACATTTAGAGGCGGTGTAAAAAAACTAATTTTATAATAAAATTCTTGCTTTTCATAGATTTTAGTTTAAAGTGATAAACTTTATCAGGGATTAATCTTGAATCAGAACATGAGGTTTGTTAATGAAGAAACATATCTATGCAGCAATTATTTTCATTGTTTCTCTAACGCTTGATATTGTTACAAAATATATTGTTGTTAAGCATATAGCTTTACATGAAAGGATTGACATATTAGGCAGTTTTATTCAACTTATACTACTATATAATAAGGGAGGTCTATTCGGGATACTTCAAGGATACCAGAGTTTCTTCTTAATCTTATCCATTATCGTTTTAGCATTTTTAATATTGATCTACATTTATGAAAAGAATAAGACCAGCTTATTCTGCGCTTCCATAGCTTTAATTATTTCAGGGGCGGTAGGTAATATTATAGATAGAATTTCAGGAAGGCCTGGAGTTGTTGACTTTATATATATTGGGAATGACAGGATCTTCCGCTGGCCTGCCTTTAATATTGCTGATGCGGTGATTGTTATTGGAGCCTTTCTCTTAATCATAATATATTATAAAGAGGAGAAGAAGAGAAGGATTCAGATGAATAACAATCAATAGGTATCCAAGATTTCAACATTGCCTTGAGAAATCTCCACCTCACCCTTCATCGCCTGTATCCTATAACGACCCTCCTCATATAGGGATATAGTTGCTATTGCCTTTGAGCTATCTGCCTTAACCTCAACTGGCAAGGTTAGCATCTTCTCCTCTCCCCCTGGGACTATTTTTATAATGTCCATAGTAATCTCATCTATTCCAAAGGATTCCTTGCTTGAAATAATAACCGTTAAATCACCGGTTGAGAATTTAGTGCCACAATTGATCTCTTCCCCCTTGGTGGAAACACCTTCACAAAAAATTAGTCCCCTGTCGCTCTTACATGCAAAGATAAGAAGGAAGATTATCTCGATATGGATTATACTCTTCATCTATTTCTCCCATAGTTATGTTTTACAATATCATGGATATGTATAAGCCCAATAATTTTTTTATTCTTATTAAGTACTGGCAGCACAGTGATTCGGTTTTCCTCCATTAGGAGAAGAGCCTCTCGTGCAAGTCTATTCTCATATATCCACTTAGGATTAGGATTCATTAAATCACTCGCTCTCTTATTTAGGATGTCTTCATCTATATCAAAAAATCTTTTAATATCCCCGTCGGTTATTATTCCTCTAAGATGTCCCTTTGAGCCTTCAATAAAAATAGCGCCAAAATTTGTTAATACCATTTTTTGAATAACTTCTCGTAATGGGGTTTCCCTCTTAACAATAGGAAGATTCTCCTTTTTCATCAAATCGCTTACCTGTAAGAGTATCTGTCCCAACCTACCATTAGGATGGAAGAGATAAAAATCCTCCTCTTTAATATTTTTAGACATCATTAAAACTGCTGCAATTGCATCGCCAAGGGCAAGGACTGTTGTAGTGCTCGCCATAGGAGCGAGATTTAACGGACAGCCTTCCCTTTTTATGGTATATGAGAGCAACACATCTGATTCCTTAGCTAGCGTGGATTCTGGATTTGAGGTTATGGCAATTATTTTATTCTTTATAAGTTTCAGATGGGGGATTAAACATATTATTTCATCAGTCTCCCCTGAATTGGATAATGCTATAATCACATCTTTTTTGTTTATTAAACCAAGGTCTCCATGCATCGCCTCTGATGGATGCATAAAGATTGCCTGTGTTCCTGTGGAGGTCATGGTCGCTGCTATCTTTTTGCAGATAATACCAGATTTACCCATTCCGGTGATAACAACCCTGCCCTTACATTTGTTAATTATGTCGATTGCTCTTATGAATTGCTCATCAAGACTCGTTGAAAGTGATTTTATAGATTCAATCTCAATTGATAGGACACTCCGCGCGAATTCAAGATAATTATCAGTTTCCCCATTAATCCTCATAACAATGAACCCTGAATATCCTTATCGTCTTCGATCTCTCCTGTGTCTTCCTTAACCTTTATACTCTTCTTTTCAATTCTTTTATCTTCACCCTTTTGTAATATCTCAATTTTCCTCTCTGCCTCCTCCAACTTCTCATGACAGTATTTTGCGAGTTTAATCCCTTTTTCAAATTCTTCAATGGATTTCTCAAGACCAATTTCCCCCCCCTCCAGGAGTCTCGCAATATTCTCAAGATCCCTTAAAGCCTTTTCAAAGGTCAGTTTGCTGGATGTCTTTCCTTTCTTTTCCAATTTTTACCCCTTTATCAATTTGATTTACTGTGCAGTTAGTTGAACCGTCATGAAAATGAACATTCATTATATCACCTATCTTAAGTTTTGAAATGCTCTTAATTATATTCTCCTTAATATCAGTAGATATTGAATAACCCCTTTTTAAGATTCCGATTGGGGAGAGTTTCTCCAAGCCTTGTATCCCAATACTATATCTGTGAATCTTATCCTTGATTATATGTTTGATTAGTATGTTTAAATCTGGAAGCATCAAGATATTGTTCCTTTTTTCAACTATACAATCCTTCATAAGCGAGATCAGATGATTCTCAATATCAGTTAGTAATAACTCATGATTGTAGATTATCTCCTTTGGATTTCTAAAAATCCGCAGGTTCAAAATACCCTCAATCCTCGTTTTTAGTTCCATGATGCGGGAAGTAAGGGCATTTTGAGATCTTAAGCTGAGATTATCTATATAATCAAGTAACTCCCTCTTCACAGGTGTGGATATCTCAGCCGCAGCGGATGGTGTTGGGGCAGCATAGTCAGCAGCATCATCGCATAGTGGGTGATCTATCTGATGACCAACGGCAGAGATAATCGGGACTCTTGAGTTATAAAAAGCTCGTATTACAATCTCCTCATTGAATGGCATTAGGTCCTCAAAGGATCCTCCACCCCTACCTGCTATTATAATATCGATATCCCATTGAGGATTGTTTAATTCCTCTATACCTCTAGCAATCGAAAAAGCTGCATCCTCCCCCTGCACCTTTGCTGGGGCAAGGATAAACTCAATGTTGGGAAATCTCCTCATGGCAACCTTTAGTATATCTCTAATGGCTGCTCCGGTTGGGGATGTGACAATACCAATTCGACGTGGGAGGACGGGGATATCCTTCTTATGCTTTGTGTCAAAAATGCCTTCAGCCATCAATTTTTTTTTCAACTGTTCAATTCTTTGTTGAAGTTCACCGATCCCCTCAAGCCTTACCTCTGATACTATAAACTGATAACTCCCCCTTTTTTCGAATACATTTATACCTCCAAAAGCGAGCAAATTCATACCCTCTTCCAATCTGAAAGAAAGATTCTTGTTTAAATATTTAAAAAAAACCAATGATATTATTGCATTCTCATCTTTAAGTGTAAAATAAATGTGACCTGATGAATGGTAGGTAAGGTTTGAAATTTCACCCTTTATCCATGTATTTATTAGATTAGGATTCTCCTCCAGACTCCCCTTTATGATTTTGGTTAACTCAGTTATTGTATAAAATTTGTCATCCATAGTGGTCATTTGAATTATGCTCTCATTGGTGATTATTAGTTGACTTAATATTAGAAAAAAATCTATATAATAGAATGATTATAATGAATAACACTAATCATTACATTCTGTTTCAATTCAATCAAAGAACGTAATTCATTCAAAATGAGTAATAATAAAATTTCATCAAAGATAGTTCCTATCAACTGGGTAGATAATTCAGAACGATGGATCCTTGCTCCTGGAACTAAAAATGAATTACGGAGAAGTCGAATCAAGGAAGTGCCTTTATGTAAAAACAACTGTTATTTTACTATTGATGTTCCTAAGGGCATCATAGATTTTATTTATAGATCAGTAAAGCAACTCAATTTGGGTAATAGGACATTGATCTTTACTAAAGGCACAGTTAGAAAATCAAAAAAATTAGTCAAAAATGCTGTTTCCTTATATGAACTGGATTGGGGAGTAGGCACTCTAATCACAATTCCACGGATTCTTAAATACAGAGAGCAGATAATACTATGTATTGAAGATATTGAATATTCCATAAGGCTAATGGAACTTATCGTGTTACATGGATTATTGCAGTTGTCATATCCCCGTAAAAATGCTAATTATTATTCAGTTAAGTCGGCTCTAATATTAACAAAGGGTTGGAGCCAATTGAATACAAAGGAATTCCCAGATATCTACAAAAAAACATAAAATATATGTAAATAGACATCCCTTCACAATAGTATTAAGCATCTTTCATACATAATTCAATCTCAATTCTTTCAACAATTCGAGATGCAATCTCTCTTTTTGATAGGAGGGGAAGCTCTATTCGCTCCCTATTCCTTGTAAATATCGTGATAACATTCGTATCCGTTCCAAATCCTGCATCGCATCTGCTTACATCATTAAGGCATATCATATCCAGA
>JAXHTS010000061.1 GCA_034190085.1 Spirochaetota bacterium | reverse complement strand
TCTGTTTACAGCCTCAGGGCCATCCCTGTGATACTCAGGTGGCGGGACCTGAATGTATATAGGGCTGAATAGATAGAGTTCATCATTATAGCACCTAGTCCTGTCAAACACATCATGACTGCATAATCCGGTAATCATGCTGTCCATACTGGTTGGATGTGTATTCAAGGCATATACATCCCTCTCCTGATTTAACATCTGCTCCCTTCCATCAGCGGGGATAGCTACAACTGTCGGCCATCGACCATCAGAGAAGAGCTCATCAGCACCGCCAATATATTTGGGCATTTCACTTGTCACAAGCGAAAGAACAAATAGGCTACCTCCTTTAAGATTTAATCCCTTTACCCTCTCTACAAAATCCCTATCAAGCTCTCTCGAAGGAATAAGATCCAGAAATGTCTGCATCACATGAGTATTCGAGAGTACAGCCTTGGATGCATATATCCTTTTATTCTTTGCATGAGCATCATCTGCGAGTATTACTCCCTTTGCCTCTCCATCTTCAACGATTATCTCTTCAACCCTGCTGTTTGTGTAGATTTTAGCTCCATGATATAACGCACACCTGACGAGTGAATGTGCATATGAATGCATACCGCCTCTAGGCGTGCCATGAGAATAGTACAATAATAGATTGCATGCTATTCCTGGTATTCCACATCCCTTCCATGATGGATGAGGACCATTATACCAGCTTCCCATTGCCAATCCAACCTTCAAAGGCTCTGATTCAACAAGTACATCTGCAATATCCAATACAGACATCTTATTCCACTCATCATCATACAGACCAGGTAAATACTCTTTAAATACCTTGGACCATGGAAGCTCATCAGGACCCAGCTTTATATGTGATGGTGGTGGAGGCGTCCAGTATATAGATCGCAAAATCTCTACTATGATTTTGTTTGGATCAACATCATCACCTATGTCATAAAGCATTTCAAACATATCAGCATCCTTTTGAGAAAACTTCCTCATAGATGCTATTGTCTCATCCCTATGCTCAGGACTAATCAGATAACATTTCCCATCTGATGTTATACCTCCTGCTGCACCATTCATATACACCATCCTAAATCCAAATTTATGCAATTCAAGCTGTTCGAATGCCGGTGCAGCTCCTCCATATAGATATGTTGCATGTGGGTCAATATTGACCCCTGGGATAGGCTCGGTATTCTCTGCTCCTCCTCCGCATTCGCACCTATCCTCGCATATGCACACAGATAGACCGCATTTTCCCAGATAGCTTGCTATACTCAGACCATTCGTACCTCCCCCAATTATTACAATATCATAAATCTCCTTCATCCTCCACCTCCCCCTATTCTTTTGGATTTGAATTAAAGCATAGCAACAATCAAAAAATAAACATTATATAATTAAATGGTTCTGTAGCTTATTATTGTGAGCATTTTAGGATAATTTTAATCTCTTTCCTGTGGGTGTGATTTATTTAGTTACGGATCAATACCGTCCCGCCGTTTTTTCTTACCAATTTAAAAAAATCTTCATTAATGTCAAGAAAAAATAAAATAAAAAATACTGGGAATGCTAAAGGCCCAAAATCCCGAATTTTTTCTTTTACTCCCATTAATGGGACAAATCTTCTTGACATATTTTCCAATCAAAAATTTTATTATTATAAAAAATTCAATTCTTATCTGGAGGTTCCAATGGGGAAAATTTTAAAGATGTTTTTTGTAATATCAGTTCTATTAATTCCTCTTCTAACCTCTAGTTGTTGTTGTCTTTCATTTATAAAGGGGAAAATTGAAGAAAGTTCAGTTCGAGTTTTATATCAGGATTCAAATAGTGCAATTATTGAAGCAATTGGAACATCCAAGACACATGCTGAAATTCGTGCGAAAAAACGTGCTAGTACAATATTTAAAAATTATGATATCGAAGAAAAAGAAGAATGCACACAAGAATTTTCAGGAAGCGCAAGCTATAATGCAAATACAGGTTATGGAAGTTTAAATGAAACTACATATTGGAAATGTGTTTTTATCATAACAAAAAAATAACACATGTAATTAGCATTTCAAATAGCATTCAATCCTCGAAAAAAGCCGTATAACACACGTTGCCAAGTGACATTGCCCATCCTCATAGATCATTCTTTGATATTATGAATACCACAAGTTATTTATAATAACCTTTCTATAGGGCAACATCACTTAGCAAGTGTAATGCATGGGGAGCTCCTACCCAGTTTGGGCAAAGACCTATCAATTAGCTCTTATCTCATCGTCATCTACAACTTCATAGTCAGCATCATATACTCTATCATTATAACTTCCTGGATCAGATGCATTTCCCTGCTCTCCTGTCCATGCACCATGTCCCGCTTTATTATTGGAATATGCATTCTCCTCATTTTGCTTTGCTCCTCCACATTCTGTTCCACATGTGGATGTAGCTGCTTCCTGCATTGCCTGTTCAAGCTGAGTTTTGGCATTCTTAATAGAGTTAATATCGCCTGTCTCTACCACGCTCCTAAGGCTATTTATTGCTGCCTCAATTTTTGCCCTTGCTCCTGGATCAATATTTGCATTTTCCCTCAGGGCCCTCTCTGCCATATAGATATAGCTGTCCGCTTCATTCTTGGCTTCAGCAAGCTCTTTTGCCCTTCTGTCCTCCTCAGAATGCGCTTCAGCATCCCGAACCATCTTGTTGATCTCATTTTCTGTCAGGCCGCTGGATGATTCTATTTTAATTTGCTGTTCCTTCCCAGTGCCTAGATCCTTAGCTGATACATGAACAATTCCATTGGCATCTATATCAAAGGCGACCTCTATCTGAGGCATGCCTCGCGGAGCTGGATTGATCCCGACCAGTTCAAATTTACCAAGAGTCCTGTTGTGCAAAGCCATCTCTCTTTCACCCTGTAGAACATGTACAGATACTGCTGGCTGATTATCTTCGGCTGTTGAGAAAATCTGACTTTTCCTGACAGGTATTGTTGTATTCCTTTCAATCAGCTTGGTCATTACACCGCCAAGGGTTTCTATTCCAAGAGAAAGTGGTGTTACATCAAGTAGCAGCACATCATCAACATCTCCACTCAATACACCAGCCTGTATAGCAGCTCCCAGGGCAACAACCTCATCTGGATTAACTCCCTTACTCGGCTCCTTCCCAAATATATTTTTAACGAGTTCCTGAACAGCGGGTATTCTTGTTGATCCACCCACAAGGATCACTTCATCAATATCATTAGCTGTAAGTCCGGCATCAGATAGCGCTTTTCTGCATGGCTGTTCCGTTGATTTTACAAGATCCTCAATTAGCTGTTCTAATTTTGAGCGAGAAAATTGCAAAAGCATATGCTTCGGCCCATTCTGATCAGCGGTAAGAAATGGGATGTTAACCTCAGTCTGCATTTTGTTTGTGAGTTCAATCTTTGCCTTCTCGGCAGCCTCTTTTAATCTTTGAAGCGCCATCTTGTCATTTGAAATGTCAATGCCAGATTCCTTCTTAAACTCAACAATAAACCATTCCATTATCCTCTCATCAAAGTCATCACCTCCCAGATGTGTGTTGCCATTTGTTGATTTAACCTCGAAGACTCCATCACCTAACTCAAGTATTGATATATCGAATGTCCCACCTCCAAGGTCATATACTGCAATCTTTTCATTCTTTTTCTTCTTATCCAACCCATAGGCAAGTGCAGCAGCTGTCGGTTCATTTATTATTCTCTCAACATCAAGACCAGCTATCTTCCCGGCATCCTTGGTAGCTTGTCTTTGCTCATCGTTAAAATATGCAGGTACAGTTATAACCGCCTTTTTTACAGTCTCGCCTAAAAAATCTTCTGCAGTCTGCTTCATCTTTTGTAAAATTCTAGCTGATATTTCCTGAGGTGTAAACTCGCCATTAACGGTCTTTACCTTTAGTCCACTTTTGCCATCATCTATCACCCTATAAGGTACCGTTTTCAATTCATCAGTCACTTCATTGTATTTTCGCCCCATAAACCTTTTAATTGATCTTATAGTGTTTTCAGGATTAGTTATAATTTGATTCTTTGCGGCCTGTCCAACAAGCCTTTCACCTTTATCAGTATATGCAACAATTGAAGGAGTTGTTCTCTGCCCTTCTGAATTTTGTATAATATTTGCATCCCCTCCAGACATTACTGATACACATGAATTTGTAGTTCCAAGGTCAATTCCAATTATATTACTCATCTTTGTCCTCCTAAAGCTTATTTTATTCCTTGTAATGATCCTTCTAGATCAAGCGGGGTGTTAGCACTCGTCTATGATGAGTGCTAACACCCTCTACCTTTAAATTACTAAAAAAATCACCCAACGTCAACCTTTTAAGAAAAAAATAGCCTATCTTTGTAAAATATAGGCAAAATCTTTATATTTTTTCTTATTCTTTTGATATTGGGCACAAATCCTTAACATCAAATATCGCTGCAGAAATGGCAGAGGTGCCTGTTGGCGGAGATCATTATCACGCTTATTTTACTATTGGAATAATCTTGTTTCTAATAACATTATTATTCAATCTGATTGCTAATTATCTTTCAGGGAAATATAAATTTATGGAGAGTTAACACTATTTATTTTATACATTGATATTATGATTTAATTCTCAATTTAGAGAAATGTTTCAGGATAAAGTGATAAAGTAGTGAACTCAAGTTGACTGATTTTTTATTAACTACAGGCTATATGGAAGAGAAGCATTTTGCAATTGGGGTTATTGATGTTTTTATTCTTAAGCAAAAAATATTTTAGGCAAACGGCAGATAACAATCCGTGCATAACTAGAAATTTTTATAAATAGGCGATAACAAAGCTAACACAGAGGAGATTAGCTAACATGACTTCCAGATTATCTGAATACATTTAACAATCTAAATTTGTTGTTTCTTTTGATTACAACTCCTAAAATTTCATCATCAATTATATCGCTTATTGTGCCGTCATCATTGGATATTGTTAGTGTAAGAGGTATTCTTCTGAGCATTTCAAACTCGCCTGTATCAATAATTTTATCCGGTTCTCCAATTGATTTAATGTGGATTATCCGATCTTTATAATTTCTTATTTTTGTCAGCGCTGCATAATCGCGCCTCATCCCAATAAATGTATCCCAAAATTCCTCAGCCGGCAGGGCATTCTTTTCTTTCCCAACATCTGTAAAGGGATGTATAGACTCTATGTATTCTTCAGCGGGTATAAATGTATTAAATAACTTATCCTTTCTGCCCTTGTTTATGTATTCAATAACGGCAGTAATCAATTCCTCCTGTGAACTGAATTCCCTTTTGGCTGAGCAGGTACTCAAAAGAACCAACAACGCTGAAATCATAATATTTATAATATGCATCTTCATTAAATCATCCAGATAAGAAATTTAAATAAAAACAGGGATGGAAGATCTGCCATCCCTGTGAAAGGAAAATTTGTTTAATCTTCCGGGAAAGAGGTCCATCCACTCATCCAATTACTGGAAGCATCTTCAACAGCGCCCATAAAAGTCGCTGAATTATCAAAAAAGCCATCATCAGGTGGTGTGGCTGCTGGGAGACCTCCATTAGTGGCTCCTGACTGAGGTACA
>JAXHTS010000060.1 GCA_034190085.1 Spirochaetota bacterium | reverse complement strand
AATGATGCAAGCTATTGCTGGTGGGGCAACAGCAAGACCATTTATAACTCATCACAATGCGCTTGATATTGACCTCTATATGAGGATAGCGCCAGAACTCTATTTAAAGAGACTGCTTGTGGGTGGATTCGAAAAGATTTTTGAACTGAATAGAAATTTCAGAAATGAGGGTATTTCAACAAAGCATAATCCTGAATTTACAATGCTTGAACTATATCAAGCTTATGCAGATTATAATGATATGATTGATATTGCACAGGAGATGATATCAACAATAGCATACAAACTTATGGGCAAGATGGCCATCGACTATCAGGGACATACAATTGATCTTACTCCTCCTTGGGAAAAGATTACATTCATTGATGTAATAAAAAAATATACAGGTATCGATTTCAATGATATTAAGACAAAGGAGGAGGCTAAGAAAGCCGCTGCATCTGCTAATATTGAAGTAGAGAAAAACCTTTCAATCTGGAAGATTGCAAGTGAGATATTTGATGAAAAGGTTGAACATAGACTAATCCAGCCAACCCTTGTTATTGATTATCCAAGGGAACTCTCTCCACTTTCAAAATCGAAGGATGATCATCCGAATTTTGTCGAGAGATTTGAGCCATTTATCGGCGGGAGAGAGTTAGGGAATGCCTTTACTGAACTGAATGATCCATTCGATCAAAAGGCAAGGTTTGAGGAACAGATGCGAATGAGAGAGGCTGGGGACGAGGAGGCGCAGATGATGGATTATGATTATCTATGCGCACTCGAACATGGCATGCCTCCTGCTGCAGGAATGGGAATTGGGATTGACAGACTTGCAATGTTGTTTATGGATACAGTATCAATTAAGGACACGATCCTATTCCCACTACTTAAGCCTGAGAAGTGAATACCCTCTCTAAGGAAGGCCAAGTTGATATAATTTTCTGCAAGTTCTGCATTATTCAGGCATTACAAACCATCTTTTAGAGACAATCTCCACTCCATAATTAAAAAAATTTGTATTTTTTTTAAAAAATTTCTTGCGTTTATACCGCATAAAAAAAGTGACATAACATTTGACTTTTAATGGATTCTGCTGTATAATTCCAGTATAAATCTTCAAGGAGGAAGAGTATGAATATTTTAAACAACATATTTATCATTGTCTTCGTTACCATAGGATTTATTTCAGGTTTTCTCTCAATATTATTTATTTATGCCTATTATAACATTTACAGATCAGAAAAAATTACTAAGGAACTCGCTAAAAATCGCTGTGATACCTTTTTACATCGTTCACTGCATCTTAAAAGTCATTAGTCCCTTCATCTATAGAATTTCTTCTTATCATAACATTAACGGAAATATCTCAGAGATACCAATTACTTAATTTGAATATCTTCTACACAAATTGTAAGGAAGGCGAATCCACTTCCTTAGAAGTGATATATTTTATACTTTTATTTTTCCAGATGCAAAGTCATACCCAGCGCCAGCTAAACATCCCCATGAAAAATACCATATAATTTCAGTGACAGGAATATTCCCCAGCACTGTTATTCCATACTCTGTATCATATAATAACCAATATCTCATCCAATAATCTGGAGATAGCCAATTATAGAGTAATAGATATATTGGTATAATTACTATTACTGTCAATATACCACTAATGATTGAAGGTAGAAATAAATCTCTTCGTATCAGTATCATTATTACCGAGATAACTATAAAAGCCATTGAACTTACAAATATTGAATTGATACCTAGCCAATTATTAAAAACTAAAAGTGATATCAGCCCACACAAGAATAGAATAAAGAATACTCCTTTTCTATCTTTGGCTTCATCCCTAATTTTTTTGCAAAAAGTAACATCAAAGATTGACACTGCAATTCCTGTAATACAAAAACCAAACAAGAAATCTTCAATAGATACACTACTAACGCCAGCCAGTGATGGCGGCTGCCAGTAATCAACAAAATACCAGACCTCTGCTATCAAACCAGCAAATCCTCCTCCAATGCTGGCTTTAATAACCTTCCGTACTAGATCTTTACGGAATATAATGATCATAAGCCAGAGAACCAATAGATAAAACGATAAAAATAGATAGATATACTTATCCGCCATTTGCTTAGTATTGTTCTTATAAATAGATTATTCGAGTATAGGGAATCACATCCTGCGTAAGGCTTAAGACAAGCAAGTGTATTACTCGGGAATATCCCCTTAAATATCTTATAAGATATCCCTCACTGTCATATTTAGAGGGCTTATTAGACATATCAATAACTTTTTTAAAAACCAACTCATTTACATCCCTTACATTTAGAGAATAGCATAGAATAGTGTTATTTATTGAAATCATTAAATCATTAATCAGTGGTTGTATTTATTCCCTAATCCTTAATCCTATGCAAATAACATATTTTTTAACAAATTGAATAGGTATATGATATTATCCTGTTTATTCAGTCAATAGATCTTTATTGAGTATTAAGAAAGCGGATCCCCTTGGTTGATCTCAATGACATCCTCGACCTCTGGGATATATAGTTACAATGAATTTAACCATTTTTCTTTGAAATATGTCTTGATTTCTAGTGGATAATAAAGTAAATATAATCAAATGTAATGAAGCTGCTATCGAAATCTTTTGATTTTGATCAATGAAGAAATAGCCTATGTAGTATTGCATACATTATTAAAGGCTGTTATTTATCACAAATCTTTAAGAGTGCAAGGATATGTTGCTATGAATGAAAAGAATATAGATAAAATTGAATCATTAGAAGAAGAAATAGAATTTCTTCGCAAAAGAGATATAGAAAGAGAAGAAGTTATAAAAACCTATGAAAAGATCATTCAAATGTATGAAATCTTTAGCGAAATGAGCAGGCAGG
>JAXHTS010000059.1 GCA_034190085.1 Spirochaetota bacterium | reverse complement strand
CGACTTCCCTATGAAGAGGGAACTGAAACTGCGCATCCACAAGAAGACCAGAACTAACCCCTCTCAGGTAACATTCGACTTCCCTATGAAGAGGGAATCGGAGTATCCGTGTAGGGGCGAGTGGCCAATCGCCCCTACATGAAGTCGAATCATGGTAAGCGGAGTCGAACCATGCATGAGCGTTGCAGTTGAAGGCAGAGATGAGGGTTTTGAAACGAGGTATATCCTCGTTTTTTTGTTGTTTTTTTTGGTTGACTTATTACTCTAATAATAGAGTGTTTTTCCGATATTGGCAATAAGGAGGTTATCATGAAAGCATCGATTAAACAAATCAGAAAATCAGGATATTTCAAAAGGAATAATTATTTCAACAGTCCTTTTAAATATTTATTTGGTGGTTTTTCCTCAAATATTAACGAGCCTTTTAAACCTTTAGGTGACGATGAAGATGCCTTGATGGATGATGCTTTTGCTATACGCCAAGATTTACTAAACGCTGTTGGTAAATTAACTTCTTATAAGAGTTAAAATGCCAAAAGTCAAAGATAATAAAGAATTAAAGGGATTAAGCAATATTACGCTGCCCAAAGAATTAGAAAAATTACCTCCTAAAGAGAAAAAAGAGCTTATACAAATAATTCAAGCAACAAGATGGTCTGGACCAATACCTTCCCCTAAAGACTTAGATGAATATAATAAAATTGAAAAAGGTTTTGCAGATAGAATAATAAAGCTAACCGAGAAAGAACAAGATCATCGTCATAATTTTAATTTTGAACTAATGAAAAACGAACGTTATTTGCGTGTATTAGGATTATGTTTTGCATTTGCAATTATAATTATTCTTCTTTTTTCTACAATTTATTTATATTATATATCAAAAAATGAAGGAATAGTGATCACTTTAATAGCAGAAATTGCTGTTATTGCTGGTTTGTTTATTTATTGGTCAGGCAAGGGGAAAAAAGAAGAAACATAAATTCAACAATAGTATAATTCATCACTGACAAGACATGATTTCACACAAGAAACGAGGTATATTCTCGTTTTTTTATATTAATTGTTTGTATGTTGCAAGAGTAGAGTTGAGAGGGAAAAGCAGCATTCGACTTCCTTATGAAGGTGGAACCGGAGTAGCCGTAGGGGCGATTGGCGAATCGCCCCTACATGGAGTCGAGTCATGGTGAGCGGAGTCGAACCGTCCACCTCCCTATGAAGAGGGAAGTGAGACAGGGCTTGCTGATTAGGTTTACATATGACAGATCAGGCCCAAGGGGGGAGTCCTTCCAGCAACCCTTCAACCTCAGCCGATAAATGTTGTTTCTATAGCAGACGCCCTGGTAATAGAGCCCAGAAAGGGAGGCCTGCGGTTCTCTTTAATAATTGATTAGGTTTTTCCATTGTCATAGGGATGCAGGCGCTTTGCAGCATGCAAGCTCGATCTCTCCAGCGCCTACCGCACAGGCAAAAGCCATACAGGTCTTGTAGCCGCAGTCCCCGCAGTTGGTACCTGGAAGCTTTTTGTAGATTTCAATTACAGGCGCTTGTGTAAACACCGAATCATCAGGCTCAACAAAATTCATCCTCGCTTCAATATCATTGATAAATGAAAAAAACCGATCAATAAATTGCCGCGCCTGAACGCGATCTTCAAGGGGTGTGATGATGACAGATCTGGGATAAAGCACGCAGTTTTTCCCGTCAAGCGAAAATCTGATATAATGCGGATTGGTGAAGTATCTGGAATCCGGCGCTATTGAATTTATGTATGGGAAAAGATGCGAAATATCCTCATACAACCTGAAATCTATTGCCCATGGTGAATTATCATCCATTGTGCATCTTGGTGAAGAGACAGAAAGATTATAATATTCGTTTTTGATCATTTTACCGCCCCTTGCTATAGAATGATGATTGTTTGGGCTTATAGTTTTTACAAGAATTGAATATTCATCTATTTTGTTATTTACTCTACTTGACTCAAGTTTTATTTAATATAGAATATAGGTAAAGAATTTTTTTGCAAACACCAGCCAGAAATGCTTGTCAATGCAGAAATCCCATGAAAAGACCAAGCTTATAAGGATAAATACAATATGAATAATGGATCATACAAAAGGATTGTTTCCATTGTGCGTTATGCTGAACCATTGGAGTCGGTTAGGAGAGCTGTAGACCTATGTCAGGGTCTTGATAACATCCGGGCCAATGCGAAGATATTTATTAAACCTAACGTGGTCTTCTGGACTCGTTCCGCGCCCTTTCCCAAATGGGGCGTCATCACAACATCCCGTGTTATAGAAGATATTGCAACCCTCTTAAAGGAACGAGGATTTTCAAACATTACGATAGGTGAAGGCATGGTCACCCATGATCCAAAAGATAAGAAGACGCATGATGATGCCTTTGAAAAGCTTGGTTACAATTGTCTTTCTAGGCGTTATGGGATCAAGTGCATCAATGTCCACACCAGGCCCTTTACAAAAGTTGATCTTGGGGGAGGTGTTGAGCTGAATCTTAATTCGGACATACTCGAAAGCGATTTTGTCATTAACATACCTGTGCTTAAAACCCACGCACAGACCGTGGTAAGTCTTGGCATCAAGAATATTAAAGGCCTGCTGGATATAAACTCACGAAAAAAATGCCATAGCGCTGATCCTGAAGGTAATCTTAATTATATGATATCAAAGCTCCCCAAGGCGCTTCCGCCAGGTCTCACCCTTCTGGATGGGATCTACACCATTGAACGCGGCCCTATCTTTGACGGAAGGGCGAGGAGGAGCGACATCCTGGCAGCCTCAACTGACATGCTTTCAGCGGACATGGTCGGCGCCGGTGTTCTGGGGTATAGTCCATTAGAGGTGCCCCATATCCATGCTGTGGCTGAGGGCTGCAAAAGACCTCCGGACCTCTCAGATATTAATATTGTTGGAGAATCTCTCGAATCAGTAGCCTCGCGTCATGAATATCTTTTTCCCTATACAGAGGATGAGACGCTTCCCCTTCCAATGAAAAAGATGGGCATCAAGGGCCTCTCCTATCGCAAGTATGATCTCAGCCTTTGCACATACTGTTCATTTTTGAATGGCCCCATCCTTAGCGCAATTGCCAAGAGCTGGAAGGGCGATCCGTGGAAGGATGTGGAGGTGCTAACCGGAAAGATGATGAAGCCCACACCAGGGATGAGAAAGACAATTTTGCTGGGCAAGTGCATGTGCCAGGCCAACAAGGATCATCCCGATATAAACGAAATGATTCCCATCAAGGGGTGCCCGCCATCGAGAAGGCAGATCATAGAGGCTTTTCATAGGGCAAACATTCCCATTGATCCCTCCTATATAGAGGATGTGGGTAAAATCCCCGGGCTCTTTATGCGAAGCTATGAGGGGAGAGCGGAATTTGATGAGTCCTTTTTCACTATCCAATAACTAGTCATGCCCATGTTATCTGAGGGGGGGAATATCAGAGAGAACGGTTCGGAATATTGGGGTAAACCCCAGAGGGAAGCCTAGGCATTTTGAATAAACTCCCTAGCGGGCTAGTCCTCATATTCGAATTCAAATGTGGAATAATCAACACTATCATCATTCCCGATAAACCACTCATCGTCATCGCCGGGGCCGTTGTAAAGGGTAATGCAGGTTCCGTATTCCCTGTACATAGTTCTTCTTGCAAGGTTATCGCTCTCGTATGTGTATGTATAATAACTTTCAATAACATCATCATCACCGGCAAACCATTCCCCATCATCTCCAGGATCGTTGTATACTGTTTCTAATTCCAGATCATCATCTTCATTGTATTCATAAGCTATATAATATTCAATGCAGTTGTCAGAGTCATCCCCCCATGATCCATCCATTCCGGGATCTTTGTATTTTATCTGCCTCTCAAGCTCACCGTTGGCGCTGCTATATTCATAGATCACATAAGAATCCTGTGTAAAATCCTCTTCAGACCATGAAGGATTGGTGTCTGTGACTGTCAGTTCGCCCACAAAGGTGCCGTCAAAATATGAATCGTCAAAGGCTGAAGAATCGAAAGATCCGTCGTATTCAATATGGGCCTCCAGATATTTTGTAATAACACCATTGAAAATTCCGGCGCCGTCGTTATAATCATTAAAATCAAAGGCAATGGTCAATCTTGTCACAAAGTCTATATCTATAATAGCCGAAATTTCACAATACCCGCCAATCCCTCCATGCACTGTGATCCCGGTTTCGGATATCTCGCAATTATTGATAACGCCTCTCGCCTTTTCAAGGCATCGGACAAGAAAATCGGAATCATCAGGATCGCCCTCAATTACATCCCCTAAACGGAGGCCGTCAACATCATAATTAACGCCTGTGATAGTAAAATACCCGCCATCCTCAATTCCCGCTCTAATAGTGATATTCCATCTGATTGTTCTTGTGTTGGGCCCGGGATTTATGAAAGTCGATTCCCTAGTTATCTTGCCATCAACGGTGTAATCGTATTCACAAAAATAATCCAATGCCCCCTCCCCTGCCCCGCCGCGCTTCTCCTTTTTCGTCAACCTGTCCCCATCATATGAATAGAGATAATAGTAGTCCATTGCATTGTTGCTGCCCCGCTTCTCCTCTCTTGTCCTTCTGCCTTCTGAGTCATATTCATATGCATAGTAATAATCAAGCGAACCATCAATATTTCGCTTTTCCCTTATCGTTAGATCGTTTCCCTCATATTCGTTAGTGAAGTAATAATCCATCGTGTCTGTGCCGTATTCAAGATATCTCGCCTCTCTAATCCTGTTGCCCTCAGCGTCATATTCATAGGTATAATAATGATCAACATTAATGTATGAATACCCGAAATAATGATCCACTGCGTCATCGTCCGAAAACCATGTCTCATCATCCCCATATCCGTTGTATGATATCACCCTTTCGATCATATTGTCGCCGTTATATTCATATGCGGAATAATTCTCAACAACGTCATCGCCCCCTGTAAGCCACTCTCCATCGCCGCCCGGGCCATTGTATTTCACTTCAGTTACCAAATTCCCCCCTGCGTTATATCCATAAGTAATATGATGTTGTATAGCGTCATCGCTGTTATAGAGCGCCTGCCTCTCTTTTTGACTTTCGGCGTTATAGGAGAAGGTATAATAACAATTAATCGTATCATCGCTATTATGCCTTGTCTTTATAGACAGAAGGCCTTCATCATTATAATCATACATGAAGTAATGATCAACGCTGTCATCGCTGCCAAATGTCGTCATCTTTATGAGCGAGCCCTCATCATAAGTGTAGGCGCAGTAAGAATTTGCGCTGTCGTCGGTAGTGAGCCATTCTCCATCATCTCCGGAATTAGTGAAAATAATATCCTTTGCAAGTAGTCCATCCTCATCATATTCATAGATTTTGAAATAATCTATTGTATCGTCATCATTAAACCATCTTGAGTCATCTCCATTATCCATGAAGTATATCTCAATCGCAATCTTATCATTGCAATCATATTCATATATGTAATAAAAATCCACTTCACCATCGCTGGTATATTTTACATATTTATTTCTATGATACCAAGGCACGTTATATGCTGACACTTCGGAGTCTTCCATATATAACCTGTAAGCGTAAGCCTTAATTGTAGTCAATAGACCTACTCTAACAGAATTGCCGACAATAGCGGTCTCGCTTGTTCTCGGATCAGATCCGTCCGTTGTATACTTAATTGTGGCTCCAGGGGTTGAGCTGTGCATCGTTACATCATAGTTTGTTCCTCTTGCAGTGCTGAAGGTCGGCTTCCCAACAGCGATAAGACCAATAAGATCGCTATCCGAATCGCATGAGCATCCATCATAACATCCCAGGGACAGCAACAATGTAGCAAGGAAAAGATGTGAAAGCCTCTTCAGTGATAGTATCATTTCCCGCCTCCGTGAATATAATAAAAATGTCAATAGGCCAAGCGCGGCATTTCATTTACACTATTATTGGACTTTAAACAAGATTATGGATTTTGCTTATGGTGTTGATGAAAACCTATAAAGTATAATCAATATATTGGGAAAAATCAAATAATTATTCATTAAGGTTTGTAGAAATATCAACCTTGGATACTATAAATGAGATTGTCACCATTCTTAATTAAGGCATGCCCATGCATGCCTTATGCTGAAATCATCTTTAATGAATAAAATATATATTACGGTTATCGGGTTGAATGATGATAATCGGATTGATCAGTATGGTGATTGTCCGAATTCATCCTTTCCTGATGGAGGATCGATAGATTTATTCAAATACCTTGAGGTTATTAGCTCCTGCTTGTCTTCAAGATCCGATTGCTCACACATATGCTGACAATCCCAATGCCTCATTGCCAACAACCAGTTTCTGAATCTCTGTAGTGCCGTCCGGGATTGTCCACGATCTGGCGTCCCTGAAGTATCTCTCTAATGGAAGCTCATCCGATAGACCCATGGCTCCATGAACCTGGATCGCGTTTGATGTCACCTTTACCGCTGATTCTGAGGCATAACCCTTTGCAAGGGATGACATCAGACGAGCCTCTGAACTCCCCTTTATGACAAGGTCCAATGCCCTGTATGAGAGCAGACGCGAGGTCTCGGTAAGGGCAATCATCTCATAGATCATATCCTGTATCAACTGAGTCTTGCCTATGGGTTTGCCGAATTGTACCCGATCCTTTGCAAACTCAATAGAAGCGCTCAGCGCGGCTTGACAAACACCTGAGGCAGCTAATGCCATCCAGGCTCTGGTAAAACAGAAAAGCGCGCTCACTGGATTCATTACTGTTACTAATTTGCCTATTCCAAAATCAGGAGGCATTTCGAATTCCTTCCGTAGCTTTTCGCCTTCCCCGCTAGCGATAACATTCTGGATCATTTCTATTACGTTGTTTTCTTTTGGCACGCGACAATCATCAAAAAACATCTCTCCTGTTGGGGCTGCATTCAAACCCAGTTTATGGAGTTCCCTTGTCTCAAAGGGAGATTCTTCCTTATCCACCAGGATAAAGATTGTATCGCCCTTTTGATCTTTGGTCACTAACATACAGATATCTGCAATTGTGGCATTGCTGACCCACGTCTTCTGTCCATTGATAACGTATTCGTCCCCATCCAAGACTGCGGTTGTCTGCATTGCCCTGTTATCTGATCCTGCATTTGGCTCTGTAATAGCGTTGCAGCTAATGAGTTCCCCTGCCTCCATTTTGGGATATAATTTGTCTTTCAAACCTTTCGGGGCCAATACAAGCAGGCCCTGAGTAAAATTCATCTGAAAAAGAAGGTCAAGGCTGAGCCATACGCGGGAAATCTCTTCTGTTAGGATTCCAAAATTTGTGAAATCCTGCATTAAGGCCTTTATGCATTTAGGATTCCAACCAATACCCAGTTGCATAAATTTTTTCATAAAAACAACCGCCTCTTCCTTCGAGAGCGGCCCCTTTTTATCCCTCTCATCTACTATTGGAGCTATCTCCTTTTGCATGAAATCTCGTATGCTTTTTCTAAATATTTTCTGATCATCATTAAAATCAAAGTCCATAATCGTCTCCAAATTTATTAAATACTGAGGATAGATTGCCTTTCGACAAATGATATTATTTTCTTTTTCATATCAGTGATTCAAGCTAAGGTCATGATACGATTGTATCAAGCTTGATCCGCCTCTCCTCCCCATGCATGCGGTAATAATGAATTATTATATGGATCAAACATATGTTAAAGAGTCAAGCCAAAAATAAGTAATATTCATCACTTATGTATAGCATAATATCTATCGAAATTTTTAAAAAATATAGATGAAGAGTTATAATAAAACCCCAATTCTTTTCATAAATATTTCTCTTGACTGCCAAATATGAATTATTTAGTCTAAACCAAAATCTCTTAATTAGATAGGCGATTGACTCATATTTAATATGATGTGTATCCATTACCGAAAGGGGCGAGCCTTAAATCTACTCCAGGAATAGTGCGATAAGAGATATCACGAACTTGGGATATATCTGGAAGTGTAACTATTGAGTTTACTCAATACATCTGAGAGCTGGGAAGCATGAGGCGCTTGAGGCAAATGTAAATAATAATTTTTCATAATTATAGTTAGGTTTCAAATTATATATTAAATTCCAATTACGCCCGTCAGGGCAAAAGGAGAGGGGGGATAAATGACCATACACTATAAGGTTGAGAACCATATTGCGGAAATCACTCTTGACAGACAGGATGTAAGAAATGCCATGGATCTGGTTACCATTGAAGAACTTGGCCACTATTTCCTTGATATCAGAAATAATCCAGACATATGGGTAGCCATCATAACAGGGTCAGGGGATAAGGCCTTCTGTTCCGGAGCTGACATTGCCAAGTTGCCTGCTCAATTGGCTGAGGCTGGAAAATCATTGATTGAAGCCGGATATAAGAATATCATGTTTGGTTTTGAGGTATACAAACCCTTGATAGCTGCGGTTAACGGGCTCTGTCTTGGAGGGGGATTTGAGCTAGCTATGGCCTGTGATTTTCGTATCGCATCAGATAATGCCAGCTTTGGCCTGGTGGAGCCTAAGATTGGGGCCATCCCATCGGCTGGCGGGACTCAGCGGCTTACAAGGCTTGTTCCATTAGGGACTGCGCTTGAGATGATGTTCACTGCCAAGCGCATCGATGCTCAGGAGGCCTGTCGTATCGGTCTTGTGAATAGGGTAGTCTCTTTAGATGAACTCATGCCTACCGTTCGTCAAATTGCAGAGCAGATATGCCAGAACGCTCCTTTGGCAGTGAGGGGAGTCAAAGAAGCGGCGCTTAAGGGATTGGAGATGCATCTCCGTGACGGATTGGCTCTGGAAGCCGCTATTGCGGAACGCTTAGGAGGGAGCGAGGACATCATGGAAGGATTCAAGGCATTTCTGGAGAAGAGAAAGCCTGACTGGAAGGGCAAATAGGATTTGTTATAATAATTTGAGCCTATCATATTGTATTCTAATGCACTATGATCTTTATAGATATCAGGGTCCATGCTGTAATCCCCGACACTAGCGGGGATTATCTACCATCATTATAGTACTTACATAATTCTGTTGGAGTTACTTAATAATCAAGGATATCAAATACCCTGAATTAGCATACCTTTTTCTCCGGCAGAGATTGATTATAGGTAGATGCCCGATGATGCTGTGATAGACGTGGATTTGTCACTCTTTATAAGATCACTAATTTTCCAGTTATCAAATAAATGCTATAATCCAGTCTAATATATTTCTTTACTTCAGCAGGCTCAGCATATATTTGCTTCCGGCTTTGCCGTGTTTGGTATTTAGTATAATATGAATTCTATAGTATCTTTATAAAAATTATTCCTGTGAAAACTCTTCTAATTCATAGGTATGCTCAGGATTGTATCCCATAATCCAAATAAATGGAAATAAGAATATAATTCCACCACAACACGCACCAAATTGAAATTTTTCATCCTTTATTAAAACAGTGTGAAAATCCTTATAACCATCTAATTTTAATTTAATTGGGATTTTACTACCTACAATTTTTTGATCTGTATGAACATACGGTGTTGTTCCTTTATATTCATCAAGGATATACACTTTTGCACCAGCTGGAATTGATTTTATTATTGTGGTGCTAGAACACGCTTGAAACATTATAGCTACAGTTAAAATGATACAGAAAATATTAAACTTTGCTTTGAAAAGGCACATCCAATCCTCCTGAATTATAATTTTATCTAAACAAATTATGTTTATATTTTTTCTTCCCTATACTTATATCTATAAGTTGATTTTCCACATTTTCTAAATACTTCGATTTTACTTTCACAGTGTCATGTCAATGCATGAATTTAATGAATGGACAAGATTATAACTTTGATGAATATCAAATAATGCAAATTATTTTTTTACTCTGGCTCATAGGTTAGGTTAACAGGGAGGCAGGTTATCTAGCGTCCCTGTTGACGGATTGGTTGGATTGCGCTAACTCAGATAGCGCTCCCTTTATTACACTCACAGATGATCTCAAAAGAAACACTGCCAGGAGTGTTGCAATAATTACATCCGGCAACCCTGAGTTAAGCACCCAAACACCGATAGCAGCTAAGATAACTGATAAATTCGATGCAATATCATTTCGTGAACACTCAAACACTGAACTCATGTTTATATCTTCGTCCCGATGTCGCCAAAGCAATAATAGACATACAGCGTTTGCTATTAGTCCAGCAATACTAAATATGCTCATCACTTCATATGAAGGCACTAAAGGATTGACCAATCTATAGATTATCTGAATAACAACAAGACTGGCTGCAACGAATATCAAACCACCTTTAAACAGAGCAACCCTTGCCTTTATAGTTGGACCTTTAGATACAGCGTACAGGCTCAAACCATATGTCAGCGCATCGCCTAAATTGTCTAAGCTGTCTGAAAGCAAGGCGGTAGATTTACCATAAAGCGCTGCCACAGCTATAGCAATAAACATAAAGGCATTGATCCACAATACATAAATAAGAGTGCTACGTTGCTTATGATGCAGCGCATCGACAGCGCAATTATTATCACAACAAGATTTCATATATTTCTCCTGATCAATTTAACATAGAAATCCACGGCACTCTCCCCCGATAAATTGCTTTGTGAGATGTTTTAGTTTATTAACTCAATTGATAAAGAACTCTTCATTAATGATCTATATCTAGTTACGTCACAGCACAAAATAATAGTATATGGTTGAACCTAAAAATTCCTTCAGTTCTGCAAGTATTGCTAAATTGTCCTGCTTCAATGAAAAGAAACTTTTCAGTTTGCATATTATTAATGAATAATAGTATGTTATCAAGTAAATAATCAGGTATTCCCTAAATTTCTTATTTTTCATTTTTCTTGGTGTCAGTTCAAACTCTCATCTTAGGGTATTGACGAATGTGCTATGAAATTCGAGTGAGAAATAGTTGAAAATCTAACCAAATTATCGAGAGTTCTCTCTTTAAATTATAAAAAGACATAAAATGGTTGACAGAAATTGTCGCTAGCATTTATAAATACACTTCAAATTTAACAGGACTAAGAACAAGTAAATGAAATTAAGGCGCACAACTATAATCCATCTAAAAGATGCCGGAAAAAATACCGGTGTGATATTCGTATGGATCGGAGGTATATTTGCGCCGTAGGGTTTAATATTTTTTTGAAATTTATAAAAGCCCCTGTTGGCGCAAAACCAACAGGGGCTTTTTTTTTGATTTTATTATGAAGTCAAATATCTGAAAATATTGTGTATTCAATTCCTTTATACAACCTATGTTCTTTGTGCACATTTTAGTCTTGTTCTACATGGAGAATAATCTTTCAAGGCAGGGTATTGAAATTTGATCCTGAATTAAAAGCTACGATCATTCTCTAATTAAATAATCTTGAGAATCAACTATTATATGCAACAGCAGGTTTTGCGATAAATTTGTAGAATATAATAGGAGGGCAATCATGGGAAAAGTAGGCATAACAAAAACAGACAATGGGATTAAAGAGGGGCTAATAGACGCGCTCGATCTGATAGGAGGGCTGAGCAATTTTGTTGAGCGAAACGATAGAGTAATGCTCAAACCGAACTTGAATGGAGTGACCGGTTTAACAAACATTGTGCTCACGGAATCATTGCTTCAACTGCTTCTGGATTGCCGTGTCAAAAAAATTATCATCGCCGAATCAACATTCGGTGATAAACGAAATACTGATCGGCTGTTCAAAGAGACAGGCTATGCAGCCCTTGCAAAGAGGTACGGCATTGAACTCGTCAATCTGAATGCCTCTGAAGCTATTGTAACTCCTGTTAAAAATCCTCTTATTACTGACAGAGTGAAAATCGCAAAAGAGGTATTTGAAGCTGATAAAATTATAAATCTGCCAAACATGAAGGTTCACTATGCAACAGGAATTTCCCTATCCCTTAAGAACCTGAAAGGATTTCTTGTCGGTAGGGAGAAGAGGCGCTTCCACGAAATCGGGCTTGATGACGCTATTGTTGATCTTAATAACACCATAAAACCCCATCTTAGTATCATTGACTGTATATCATGCATGGAAGGCATGGGTCCCTTTGGTGGTGATATTATTGATCTAAACCTGATAATCGCGGGCGTTAACTCAGCAGAGGTTGATTTTATTGGCAGCACTGTTATGGGATATGAATTACATGAGGTAAGGCATCTTGCCAAATTCATTGAACTGAATAACATTGACCTAAAAAAAATTCAGGTAATTGGAGAAAGAATCGAAACTGTTAGACATCCCTTCACAAAGGTTGATTTTGGGAATGTAATTCCTGAGAAGATCACCATGCACAGCAGGAACGCATGCAGCACATGCGAGAATGCATTTCTTTTATCCTGTAAATTTCTTGAAGGTATAATAAACACTGACATCGATGTATATATAGGATCATTACACGATGAAATATGTAAATCCGCCAAATATAAGATTGCATTCGGCAATTGTTGCAGAAGCGGATCGAATTTCACCGCTAAGATTAAGGGATGTCCTCCATTACCCTTCAGGCTTAATGAATGTCTGAATAAATTTGGAGTTATTGGGAAGGATAAAGATAATCATTTGGGGAAAGGATGATTAAGATGAATAACAAGAATAGTGTTTTAAAACTGATGATATTACAGATACTGCTTGTGGGATCCTTTATACCATTATCAAAATACGTTTATAATAAGGGGATTGATCCGCTCAATTTCACATACCAGTTTATGATTGTTGCTTCATTGGTAATTATTATATATACATCTATAAAAGACCGAAGATTGTTTATAATAAAAGGCAGTCACCTCTTATATCTGTTAATAATAGCAATAATTGGCGGTGGATTTGCCCATGCCTTTTTAGCAACTGGACTGAAGCTGTCATCAGCAATTAATTGCACCTTTATAATGCAGATATCGGTCTTCTTTATACCTGTATTATCATATTTTATACTTAAAGAGCACCTAAAGCCTTTTAAAATATTTATGATAGTATTTTTGTTGATCGGAGTATATATGGTAACAACTGGCGGGGATTTGATAATTCCTGAATCAGGAGATTTCTTGATCATTGGAAGCTCATTATCATTTTCAATCGGAATCGTATTATCCAAGATTGCATTAAAGGAAATCCCTGTAATTACCTTTGCATTGTACAGATCAATTCTTGGCAGTTTATCTATCTTTATATTTCTTTTAATCTCAGGTATGGTTAATCTCAATATTAGCTGGGAATGGGTGATAATTGCTGGGATGCTCGGATCTATAAGCATATTAACCATGAGCAAGGTGCTTGAATCCTCATCTGCTTCATATCTGAGCATGATGTCTATGTCAATACCTGTAGTTACAGCGATTATTGCCCACACCTTCCTAGACGAGAAGATGACAATACTGCAGATTGTTGGTGGGGTAATTGTAGTGCTCTCAGGGATTTTTGTTCACAGGTCGAATGTTTAAAGAGTCAATGGCATAGTATATAGCATCATATTCAGTAAAATTCATACCACCTCCCCTTTATATCTTGAATTTATGTTCAACTTCTTCATTATCAAGGTGGGCGCTTTATATATTTTAAAATCGCACATCGCGTTAATCATAAGAATTTAAAAAAAGCGATTAAGTTAGTTCTTGACCAGTTTTGCTTTGTATAAAATTTCATTGCACTTACATTATTGTTATCTGCCATAAGTTGAATTCTTTTGTACCCTTTATGTATTGCCATAGATTCAATTGATGATATAAGCATTTTGCCAATCCCTTTCCTTCTAAAATTTTCATCAATGACCATATCTTCTACTATTCCTATAGTGCCTCCAGCGGCTGTGGAGATATGTTCCTGTAAAGTGACCATGCCTACAACAAGGTAGTTGTATTCCGCAATTAAGATCAAAGAGTTTTGCTTATTTAAAAGCAGTGTTAATCCCTCCCTGTGTTT
>JAXHTS010000058.1 GCA_034190085.1 Spirochaetota bacterium | reverse complement strand
TATTCCATGCCGCGCATACTACGCCGAGTTTGGGGCAACCTGTGGGATCGCCGCCAGCCGCTGATCAGTCTGGTGGGCAATCTCTCATACAGGAAAAATTCTCAGTTGAGTTGCAAAGCATACACGGCCTTCAAGCGTTACCTGGGCAATAGGCGCGACTGTGAAAAGAAGCTGTGAAAGAAGACAGTGCTTGGTTCTTTGAAGACAATCACTGCGGGGAAAATGGCCTAATCGGGTAGCCGAGGGGTTCTCCCCCTCAGCTCCCACAACACCCAAGCAAGCGGGTCCGCACTGGGCGTTTCGTTAACCCTAGCGAAGCGAAATCCAGATATCTCTCAGAGATATCAAACCCTGTTCTTTCAACCAGTTATTACTATATGCAATTTGAATTCCTTCTGTCTTTGCACTATGCCAATATCCCTTGCTTGTAATACCGCAACTAACCGCTAATTTAGTTGAGACTCCAAGTTTAATCAGATTCCGTACTTTCGTGCGTGGTCTGCGCCATTGCTTCCAAAAGCACATTCGAAAACGTCGACGAATCCATTGGTCAAGATCCACTGATGTCTGGCAGGTTACAGCTATACCAAAATAGTGCACCCGGCCCCTGAGATATTGTGTGAGTTCCTTTATCTTTACCTCCATTGATACTTCCCAGAATCGACCTGATAATTTGTCTGGGAAAGATCTTATACCTAATGATATTATCTGATTAAATAAAGAATCCTCTATCTCTTTGTTTAATACATCTTCTTCAATATCAATAATACTAACTTGATCTTTAATTACCCCTTTTTATTGTTATACACCGTGGGTATCGCCTTTAAATTATATTTCTTATTGGCCCATTATCTAATAATGGGCTTGGAGACGCCACCTAATTTACAACATTCAATGGGACATTCCCGTTTCTTGTAAGCAGTAAAATTAAAATAAAATGCAATCGGCTTATTGACGTCAAAGATAGGATACAGTATTAAATTATTATTGAATAGTTTTAACAGTTAATTATTTTAGAGACAAACAAACGGAGCCTAGCATGCGATTATATATATTATTTTTTCATATTATTAACAATATCCGGATGTTCAAATAACAAATCATCCAATCCTTCTGATATTGGAACTGAAAATAAAAAGCCTGTAATTACAATTACTGGCTCTGAGAATATTGATATCAGTATTGGGGCGAATTACTTTGATCCCGGAGCAGCAGAATTTGACAGGGAAGACGGGGACATCTCTGCCCAGATCATTAGCGACGATCCTGTAGACACAAATAAAGTCGGATCATATAGCGTAATATACAACATAAATGATTCCGCAGGAAGTCCCGCTGACACAAAAACACGAATTGTTCACATGATAAATTCCAATAACTGGACAAACGAATTTGCGAAGGGAAAATATATACAAACAGCAAAAGCTATATGCAATGACCATGATCCGGTTTATCTCGGATTGGGAATCGAGGTAAATACCTACTATGAAACAGACTCTAAGGATTTTGACAGGTTCGTCACGTTTATAAGTCCGCTTACGATGAAATTAAATCAGATATTTCATATGCTGATGCCTGATATAAGGAAATAATCAAATACAGATTGCGGTTATCATGTTATTACTTTCCTGCGAAATTGTTTTTTAACTATTCCCGTAAGTCCTTGAGATCTCAATATAAATGACTGAAACGATGAGAAGCTATATTCTTCTTTCAAAAAAAGCGGCATTCTGCATCCAGTGAACAATAGAAAGGGATTTTGCTGAGTAATATTTTAATGGTTGCAGATATAACCATGTTGGAACAGAACTCATTGAAGTTCGCCGTTGAACTTGCAGATATAAGTGATATCCAGAACCAGATAATAAATAATTATGCATACAAGGATTTAGGGACTGAATATAGAGCATTATGAAATTATCAGAAATAGTACCTTGGGGAAGGTCATTGAGCGAATACAGGGAGATGTTTTCGTTATCTCATAGTGATCTTCAAATAAAGATACTCGGTTGTGGCGATGGTCCGGCTTGTTTCAACGCACAATTATCAAAAGAGGGAGGCAATGTCATATCCGTTGATCCAATATATCAGTTTAATGCTGAACAAATCCGCTCAAGAATTGACGAGGTATACCCTCAAATAATGGATCAAGTTTTAAAGAACAAGGAGGATTATGTTTGGACAAATATAAGCGATGTAGAGGAACTGGGAAAAATTAGAATGAAGGCAATGAGTATATTCTTAAATGACTATGAACAAGGCCGTAAAGAGAAAAGATACATAAACGCCTCATTGCCGACATTACCCTTTGAAGATGTTGAGTTCGACTTGGCCTTGTGTTCGCATTATTTGTTTCTGTATAGCGAGCATATAGACCAAGATCAACATCTCATGTCAATGAAAGAGTTGTGCCGTGTGTCTAAGGAAGTACGAGTATATCCACTCCTATCCATTGGCAACAACAAAAAATCGCAACATATTGATCATGTAATAACCTCATTAAGGGATAGCGGTATTGATATTTCATTGGTTCCAGTTGAGTATGAATTTCAAAAGGGCGCCACTGAAATGCTGGTCGCAAAATGTACATAACAATGCAAGATTAGTGGATCGTTATTGTATCAGCTAATTTACAATGACCTGGATAAGAATGTAAAAGTCTTAATCAATTATTATTTCTTCAGATAGATTCATGAAAAATATAACAATAACAGGCGCGCGTATCCACAACCTTAAGGGAATTAATATCTCCATCCCTAAAAACAAATTAGTCATAGTAACAGGTGTTAGTGGATCTGGCAAATCCAGCTTAGTGTTCGATATCATTTTCGAGGAAGGACGCAGGCAATACCTGCAATCCTTAGGTATGTTTTCAGGAATTGATAACGAGGACAAGTTCGATAACCTATCAGGCATAAGCCCTGCAATAGCAGTGCAGCAGAGTATTATCCGTCAAAGCAATCCACGTTCAACCGTAGGTTCGAGGACCAATTTACTAAATATGCTTGCAGTACTCTATGCGGGGGAAGGGCAAATCTCCTGTTCCTCATGCGCAACGCCTGTTGACGATGACTTGAACTGTGAGAAATGTGGGAATTCGGAAGAACGTCTTGAATCTAATTATTTTTCATATAATTCTGCAAATGGAATGTGTATGAGGTGCTCCGGACGTGGAGCGTACTATGATATTAATATAAAAAAACTGGTTCCGAATAATAGCACGACCCTTCAACAGATTTTTGATAGAGTTGGACTATCACCCGGTTATGAGAAGCTGCTATACAGGAAATTTTGGAAATATATGAAAATGCAATTCATACAAATCCCCGATGAAGTGAAGGAAGAAATACTCTACGGCCATCATGTAAATAGTAACTATCAAAAACGCAGCTTTTGCCTAACAAGATTTTTCCAAGCTCGTCTTTCCAAGGGTGAAGATTTAAAGGGTCTATACACAATATCTCTATGCGCAGAGTGCCAAGGATTCCGGATTGGAGAAGAAGCGCGCAGAGTGCATTTAAATGGCAGGCATATTGGAGAGATAGGGAAGATGACGATTGCTGAGACACAGGATTTTGTTGAAGTCTTATTAAAGCAGAAGACATTAAAGCCATTCGGAATAAACCTGCTTAAAGAAATACGGCATAAAATCTGTCATTTGACAAAGATCCGGCTGGGGCATCTTTCCCTTTACAGAGAGATACCAACGCTAAGTGGTGGAGAAATACAGCGGCTCTTTCTCAATTCTCATCTTGAATCAAAGATGGATTCCCTGATATATATATTGGACGAACCAACGATAGGACTGCATGAATCTGAGAAGGCCGAACTCTTACAATCGATAAATGCCCTTAAGGAATTGGGTAACACAGTTATTGTTGTAGAGCATGACAGGAATACAATAAAAATGGCGGAACATATAATTGATATAGGACCAGGAGCTGGCATAAGAGGTGGCCTGGTGGTTTATCAGGGTGATTTGGCTGGATTGCTTCAATGCGATGAATCTATAACAGGCAATTATTTATCAGGAAAAGCCGCAATGCCAAATAGAACTATTACTCAAAATATCAAAATTGATAAGCAAACACATAACAAAATTGCGTTTGATAAGGCAAGGCCATGCTTGACTATCCGCAATGGCAAAACGAATAATCTTAAGAATGTGACTGTATCAATCCCATTAGGTGCGCTTGTAGGAATTGCAGGTGTGTCCGGAAGCGGGAAGAGTTCGCTAATATCCAATACCCTAGTTCCCCTACTTAAAGAATACTTTCGTAATCAGAGGTCGAATGGCGAAACAAAGATTGATGAAACCGAAATTGATGATGTTGCTGAATCAGCACCGATTGAGACAGTAGCGGACAAAATGGAGGGATTGGAGCATATAACAGGATACGCGGAAGTATCACAAGCCCCTATTGGCAGACATATGAACTCCAATCCTGTATCCTATATTGGCATCTGGGATAAAATACGCAAACTGTTTGCCAGACAACCGGAAGCTATTTGCAAGCAATTATCATCAGGTCATTTTTCATTCAACTCTAAAGGCGCCTGTTCTGTGTGTGGTGGTAGCGGTCGTGAAAGGATATGGTTGGGTGGTAATTTAAATATATACAATACATGTAGGAAATGTCATGGGAAGAGGTATAATGATGAAGCTTTATCAATTCGATACAAAGATAAAAACATCTCCCAAATCCTTGAAATGCATGTATCAGAAGCTATTACATTTTTTGAAGATAACCAGGGAATTATCTCAACATTATTCGTATTGGAACGTATAGGCATGGAATACATAGAACTAGGTCAACCTGCTCCTACCCTTAGCGGAGGCGAAGCGCAAAGGATCAAACTCGCTAAAGAGATCGGCAGACGACGGCGAGGTAATATACTTTATGTGCTGGATGAACCTACAACAGGTCTTAGTCTATATGACACTACCAAGCTTATACTACTATTAGACGAACTTGTAGCAAAGGGAAATTCTGTAATTGTTATTGAGCATGACCCAGTAGTCTTATCTGTCTGTGACTGGATTGTTGAACTAGGTCCTGGGGGAGGAACAGAAGGAGGTAGGATTATTGCTGAGGGCATGCCTCAGTCACTGAAAACAAATTCAAAATCTATTATAGGGAGGTATTTAAATCTTAAATAATAATGAACCAGGAATAAAAAGAGACTACTGGCCTACCCTGGAGTGGCAGACTGCAGAGCCGGCATTCCTAGATATGGATCCGAAAAAATATCAAGATATTGAATACACTATAAGAACTCAGTATAAAAATATTAATGGCATAGTAGTAATGAGGAAGGGGTATATTGCCTTTGAAAGATATTATAACGGCTATAATCCATATGATACACATAATATCGCTTCTGTTACTAAAAGTATCATCTCTGCCCTAATCGGTATTGCTATAGACTCAGAATACATTAAAAGCATAGATCAGAAAATATTGGATTTTTTTCCTGAATATATTCAAGGTGAAGATGATATACAAAAACGCATACTAACCATAAGACACCTTCTCACTATGACAGCCCCGTTAGCATGGAAAACAACAGGATCAATGGGATACGAACCCCTGAACAGACTACGAAGGCAACGTGACTGGGTAATGTATATCCTTAACCTGTTAGGAGAAAAGGGACAGCTTGGAAGATTCCAGTATAGCAGTGTTGGGGTTCATCTCCTTTCAGCTATTATCACACGTACAACAGGCATGTGTGCCCGTGAGTTTGCAAATGAATTTTTATTTCGGCATATTGGAATGAGAGAAATCCCAGAGCAGAATATGAAATCATTTGGATTGGATGATGTTTTTGGAAAAGACGTAACCGGATGGATAAATGATCCTGATGGCAATAACACGGGGGGTTGGGGATTGACACTAACTCCCAGGGACATGACACGTTTCGGATTTCTATATCTAAACCGCGGTATCTGGGACAATAAACAGATTATTTCTCAAAAATGGATTGATGAGTCAACAGCTATGAATTCAAACAAATACGGCTATCTTTGGTGGCTTAAGGGAGAGGGCAGCACATCTGCCTACACAGCGGTGGGTTCAGGAGGAAATCTTATCTCTTGTATTCCGGAAAAGGATCTTGTAGTAGCAATAGTATCTAAAATAGTCCCAAAGCCGCGTGATATTGAACCACTTATTGAGAAATACATCATTTCTTCTTTAGTAGATTAAGTATTTTATTTTCGACCTAATATTAGAAAATGGATAAATTGAAATTTAGAGATGTACTGAAAAAAATATTCGATTGCGGCATATACCCAAGGGATTCAAAAGCTTTTTTGAATAAAAAAGTGAAAAATAAAAAATATTATTGAAATAATAATTAATAATGAGGCAGTATTATTTTCAATAATATTACTCCAATAGAAAAAAAATAAATCAATATAACTATCGATTGCACCAGATCTCATCTGCAGAGCCATTCTAATAATTATAGAGGTACTCAAGAACCTAGAATTTAGCAAATTTTGATGAATCTTTACTTTAGGTAAACCGATGATTCCTTGCGACTCACATCGCAAGGAATAGCAACACTCGCTTCATCAAGCGCCTTATCTTTCACGGCAAGTGCGCTGTGCAAGGTACTTGATCAAACTGTTTGTGGCAAGTGGAAGCAGAGGGATACATACAATTACCCGACATTATATCGTTTCAGCGCTTTTAGCTATGTAAGGGGGAAGATACATGTATGATAGAAACCTTGCACCAGTGTGTGGGATATACTGTGGGAACTGTGATCATCTTGGAGAGCTTTGCAAGGGATGTGGATACGTCAGGGGTAAGCCATTCTGGACCGTCCAAGATCCTTCTGGCGTCTGTCCTCTTCATTATTGTTGCCGTAACCAAAAAAAATTGAAGCATTGCGGACTCTGTTATGAGTTTCCCTGTAAGGCATTCCTGGACCTTAGGGATCCTAGCATGACAGATGAGCAGTTTCAGGAGTCATTGAAGACCAGACAAAGGGCTCTCAAAGGAAGAACCAAGATCGGGACTGATAACTGGTTAAAAGAAGTATCTAGCGACTAATTAGTCGATGCATGACATACACAGAACGAGTAGGTACTTAATTTAACTCTATAGTGAGGTTCCTTTAATAGTAATGGAAATATCACAATTCCCGCTGCTGGATGTAATTTCTGATGCTCATTGATTAATTATGAAGGTTTGTTGTTTATAAATAATAATTGTAATACAATCTAATAGCTATAAAAATAAAATTGAATTGATTCTATGGGAATCTCACTTCAATCATAACTACTGACCTCGATCTAAGGGATATAGAAAACCTTAAGTAATACATCCCCTTTGGTTTACGGGATTTTTCTCAAAAGTTTAAGAGATTACTATATGATTAACAGAGTGTCAAACCGGGAAAGAAAAAATTGAATATAAGTTAGATGATAATGCAATCACAATCAGAGATCTATAGACCAGCTGCGTTTCCCAGGATTATACAACTTAACAGATAAGAGGAAGTATGCCAACGAAAGACAAGATGATGATTCCTAGTGTTAAGGCGATTCATGTTGGTGCGCCATTCTTGTTGGTTTCTCTATTGCTGGTCTCTGGTGAATTGCTATTTGATATCCAATGGGAAAGGACTATCATCAACTACTTAATCCTCGGTGATGCAAAATCATTTGAATTATTTTCTGCCTTATTTGGAGCGGCTTGGATAACGGTAGGGATTTACCGATTTTGGAATTATCGACGGTTTCTGGAGTTACAAAATAAACTTCCCGAGAAAATATGTTTCGAATTGTTTTATGAAACTCAAAATAATCCCTGGTTGCCGCAAGTTTTGGTAGGATTTATATGCATGATTCTTTTCCTCTACATTATCAGCGGGAATCTCTATCCGCTTCTTGAAGTCTCTTATTCTGTTGAAAGTTTCATTGACAACCTGCGCGAAGAAGTACAATATTTGCCTGAATATATCCTGATCCTTAGCTGGTTTGGCGGATGCATCTACGGGATCTACCTTATCCTCAAAGGCTTGAAAAACCGAAGCTCTCATTTGAAGAAAACTGCTGAAATTTTGGATATGAATGATTGATAGCAGATCAGTGTGTAAAATTATTCTTAGGCTTAGTCACTAAAATCTGTGTGTATTGTAGTTCGGGTAATCCTTAAAAAAATAAGGTTAACTATAATCACGGCTCTTTGGATACAATAAACTCGATAGCTTTTCTAAATGGATTAAATAATGGATGCACTTGACATAATTAATTCTATCCCCCCATTGCATCTATTGATCTGAAAGAAATAATGAAACCAAGAGGCATCAATGAGAAATTGAATCGTTGTGCCTAAATTCCAATAACCAAATTTACTTATTGAAATTGTATCTTTATCAGAAACCTTCACAGCAAATTATAATATGAAACCCCGTTTGAGGTTTAACAAACTAGTTTGATATAGATTCTAATGCACTATATAGGTAGAATAAATGAAGCAACAATAAATTAGAGGGATACTATGAAAGCGAATGTACATACAAAATATGGGCCACCGGAGGTTCTTCAGCTAAAAGAGGTGAGAAAACCTATTCCAAAGGACGATGAGGTACTGATAAGAATATTTGCAACAACAGTTAATAGAACGGATTGCGCTATTCTCTATGGTAAACCGTTTCTAACGAGGTTTGCTTCAGGTTTGTTTAAACCGAAATCTCCCATTACGGGAACAGACTTTGCTGGGAAAGTTGAAGGTATTGGCAAGTGTGTAACATCCTTGAAAGTCGGTGATAAGGTTTGGGGATTTAATGACAATGGTTTAACTTCACATGCCCAATACATGACGATATCAGAAGATAAGGCAATTACAACAATACCGAATAATATCACTTATGTGCAAGCTGCAGCTAGCGCAGAGGGTACGCATTATGCCTATAATTTCATTAAAAAAGTGAACCTCGAAAGTGGGCATAGTGTTCTCGTTAATGGTGCAACCGGGGCTATCGGTTCTGCGGCTGTGCAATTTCTAAAATATTATAAAGCTAATGTTACAGCGGTATGTGATACAGAGAATATTGAATTAGTAAAATCCTTAGGGGCTGATAGAGTAATTGATTATATTAATGAAGATTTTACACGTGATGATCAAAAATATAATTTTATCTTTGATACAGTTGGCAAAAGTTCCTTTTCTAAATGCAAACCATTACTGCATCCTGGTGGGGTTTATATTTCTTCAGAGTTGGGTTATATGTTACAGAATCTGTTTTATGCCCTTGTAACACCAATATTTGGTAACCAAAAAGTCATATTCCCTTTTCCCACTGATATTAAGGGAAGCATCCTCTTTGTTAAGGATCTAATTGAGAAGGGAGAATATAAACCATTGATAGACAGAAAATATCCGTTGGAGGGAATAGACCAAGCATACATGTATGTTGCGTCCGGTCAAAAAATAGGAAATGTTATAATTATTTTTGATGATAATATGGAAGCATAGCAAAATAAAGCCATCATGGCTAATCACTATCACTACCGCTTTAGTTTAGCGATATGTGTAGAAACCAATACTCTATAAAGGAATGTAAAATGTCAAACATGATCAATGGAAGGGGGAGTTGCCTTTGTGGTGCAACTCGTATTACAGCAAAGAATATCAATAATAATGTAGGCGCATGCCATTGTCGCATGTGTAGGCAATGGGGTGGCGGGCCATTAATGGCAATAAATTGTGGTACGAACATTTCATTTGAAGGAGAAGATAATATATCAATATTTAGCTCATCAGATTGGGCAGAGCGTGGCTTTTGTAGAAGATGTGGGAGCCACCTGTTTTACCGATTAAAAGAAAGCAAACAATTCATAATCCCTGCAGGGATCTTTGATGAACAAGATAAGTTTGTTTTCGATAATCAGATATTTATTGATAAAAAACCTTCATTTTACAGCTTTATAAACAAAACAAACGACCTGACAGAAGCTGAGGTGTTTGAAAAGTATGGTTAATCTTTAAGAATAATACTTATTTTGGTACTCAAATCATACCTTACCCTTTTCACTTTGATGTATATTTTTATATCATACGTTATGTCCTAAGCCATTGGTGCCTTACTAAAAATGAGTGAAAGCCTCATAGTTTGGCAAGCTGAAGCAGGAATCATTCTGTCCTAAGCAGAGTTTGATCATAGCAACTGTCATGAGTATTGATAGATAAACAGTCAGGTAGTGATTGAAAAGGGGGACGCAAGTCAGCATATTACTGACAAATCTGTTTTCACCCAATGTATTCAATATCCGGGTTGGAAGGCACTGACAAGAAATACAGTCTACCAGCTACACAGTGGGCAATACAATAATGATCTACTGTTCAAACTGGAGATATGAGATAAACTAAAATAGATAGGGGGAAAAATTATGTATAGGAAGAAAAGTCTTATTAAAAAAACAAAATGGCAGAAATTATTATTTCTTACTTGCTCTGTTTTTATACTATCAATTGTCAACTGCAATGATGAAGGAAATAGACTTGATCCCCATAGCAGCAATGATGACAATGATATTGAATATGAGGTGAGTCTGGCTTCAAGTATAGAGAACAATCTTCCCTATGAAGAGGGGATGGACCAGGATGTATCTTTAAGTACTCCAACACATTTCGATGAAGGCACATATGGCAAAGGGAAACTTGAAGCGATAGATGAGGATAGTAATAAATATATTCTCAAACTGAGAGGAACACCTTATGAAATGGGATTCCAATACGGATACCTGATAGGTGATCATGCATTAATTATGGCCAGAGAATATCCGGAAAAAATCTTAATGTGTAATGTTGAATCCTTTCCCATTGAGATTTCAATCTCCCTTGATGGAGATATTTTAGATGTAGGAATAGCCCCGAACATACATATCAAGTTTAATTGCTGGACAATACTCAGTTATCATCTTAATTCCGTTCCAGCAGAATTTTTACAAGAGATTGACGGCATAGTGGATGGCGCAGCAGCAGCCGGTCATATTACAGACACTGAAAAAAGCAGAGAAAGATTCAGAAAAGATTTACTTTTTATTAATATGGGACAGGATATTCAATCAACTATCTATTATAAACTTAAATCAATATTACAACTTATTTATCCTAACCAAGAAGACAAGGTTGAAACAATACCTCATTCATGTGACGGTTTTGTGGCGCTTAATGATGCAACCGAAAATGGCAATGTCATTATGGGAAGAGACTTCATGTTTCATAGGGATGTATTCTATGAGCACGGTATTCTCATCGAATACAATCCAGATAATGGGAATTCATATGTAAATGTCGCGGCAGCGGGTTTGGTTTCTGTTGTCAGCGGGATGAACTCCAAGGGGATCGCTATTGGTGCGCATGTAACACCCTGTAGGAATGTTAATTATTTTACAGCAGGCATGGGAGTTAGTTTCCTGAAAAAGAAGGTAATGCAGGAAGCTAATGAATTAAGCGAGGCTATAGAAATATTGAAAAATAATAAAAGAGGCGTTCCCTGGATTGTTATTCTTGCCGACGGTCAGGGTGAAGAACAGGGCGGGGCAGTTGTTGAATACTCTGCCAATTTTTTCAAGGTAAGGCATACAGATTATGAATGGAATCCAACCTATATTCAAAGACTACTCGGTTATACTGATGATCTCCAAATAGAAAATAATCCCAATGTTGTGATAGCAGCAAATACCTTTATCACTCCTGAAATGAATATCTGGACACGTCCTATATACTCAAAAAAGTTTTTGTGGAATTCTCGAGAGAGATATAAATGCATTCTGGATCAGATATTTAACGTGAACTATGGGCTTTATGAAAGGATTAACATGGATAATGGGATGAACCTGGTTAATTACCTACATGCTGACCTGGAAAATTACCGAGAAGGGTATACTGATTATCATATTCTTGATTATGTGTGGATGCCAGAGGTGTTAGAGGACGACTTTGTTTTCAGCGAGGGACTTCCGGTTTCTGGCAGCAGAACAATATTTGACCTTGGCAATTTAGAACTCAAAACACTGTATGGCAAATATGGAGATCCATGGGTCTTTTATACAATGCCAAGATAAAAATCCATATACTCGTACAGTAATCATATCAACTATTAAGGCTTCCTGAATTAGTATATATTTAACTATAGAGTTAAACACTTCCCTTCATGAGATCAAAGTCAATGCAATTACATTTTATCAAACTGAAGCCTTTATTTCGTTTTAAAAGTCATCATTAAAATAAAAATACCTTTTATTGATTCACTGGATTACAGGAATTTAATAAATACACATAAATCCGAATCTCCTCCCCCTTCCCCACCCTTTTCTTCAATTATACTCAGTCGATTTGAGATTACGAAAGTATTAAATTTTTATTATAGCTTAGCTTCTGCAAGTCTTCTGATTACGAGAAGTTACGGTTAAAAGTTGGCTAATTTTGGATAAAGATCTTTCGCAAACCTATTTAGAATGAGTATACAACTCGATCTCTCAAACCAGCACTCCCTGCGTTATTCTATATGCTAATATTTCTTTTTTGTCAAACAAGATCCTAATTGAAATTTTAATATTATGATTCTTGCAAAACCTTATATTCTCTCCTGAAGGGTATATCTTATCCACATGGACTGAAGAGGAATAATTACTATAAGACAATAAGGACAAATGAGAGTGTCAGATATTATCGTACTATTACATCAAAAACTATACTTTGCCTCAAAAAAAAACCGATCCTTATCGTTGATATTTCTAAATAGTATCCTGTCACCTGATCTATAGAAGATGATGCCAGCCAATATAGAAAAGGCATCTATAACATCATATTCAATTGAATAGCGCTCGAAACCTCCCCCATCATCAGTAATACCTATAATTGATGCCAAAATTGTCAAATGAAGTGTGTCATTCATTAAATCTTTATTGCACCTCAATACAGTCTGAAAGTCATCCTCCTGGGTGCTGTCTGGCATTTCCTGCATCCTAGATTCATAATCAAATAAATGCCTATTGACCGCTTCAAGAGAAATTACTGTATCTGAAAATCCTGAATACTCCAATCCTGCAAGAAGATCAAAACGAGATGCTCTCTTGTCAGGTAGAGCGTAATATTTCATTCCATAAAAGTAGGCACTCTCAATCTTAAAAAGAAGGTTGCCTTTGACAACATTCACTGATAAACCTGCCATAGTCAGACGGCTATGATGCAGTTCCATACCAGAAAGCTCTCCCTGTAAGTTAGGCTTATCATCATAGAATCGAGCTAAATAAAAAGAAATATCCCATCCAGTAAAAATACCGTTAACAGCTAGGGCATATTCAGTATTATCTATAATATTTGCCGGTGCTTTCTCTTTTAAGTCAACTGGCATTGAATAGAAATCACTCCCATACACTGGATTCTTGTTCAAACGCATTTCGTGTACACTAAGCGCACTCAAGTTCCATTTGTCATAATAATAATCAACCCTTGTCATGGTAACTGGCAATCGAAGATCTTCAATATCTACAACCCCTGGCTCTCGATTATCCATTGGGTTGATTACATCAACCACGCGAATATTGTCCGACCTGCCCCACACAGCAATCTGACGTCCTATCTTTACATCTAGATTAGATAAAAGACTTCCTTGGAAGTATGTCTCTCCAAGCTCTAACTCCCTTTCATATAAATTCAAGGTCTTTTCTGTGAACTCACCCCGACCCTTGATTATGTATGCAAAATCATAAAATCCCTTTCCGCTTATCAAAGCACTCCATGCATCTGAAAACCTGAGCTTTAATTCCAGATTCAGCTTAGTTCTTAACCGTGAGAGGCATCGATAATCCGCTTGAGTGCTATCAGGTGGATCATGTGTAAAGTTATATGATACACCAAGACCAGATGATCCGGTTAGATCGTAAAAATAGGACTCTTGGACAGTATCTATTGATTCGGTAGTTTCATACTCACCCCATTCCCCATCAAATCCACTCAGGGCCTCATCTATCTCTTCATTATGCTCATCAGATAGCCCATTATCATCAAAACCTTCCAAAGCCTTATCTATCTCGATAGTATTATGCGGCGATTTTAACACCTCCTGTGCCTGAATGAGATTACGGGCCAAAATAAAAACCAAAAAAACAATAAAGAAATAATTAGCTGCAATATAAGCTATTCTATTCATCCAACTCACTTTATTGCTATAATAAACCCTTCTCAAGCTGACGCACAGAAAAGAGGCTTGGCTTTAAATCTTGATTAAATCTGACATTACTCCGTTTTAATATAGTCTTGTGTAGTATTATCTTTCCCTTCTTAGTGGTCATCTCTACTTCGGTTGCTACCCAAATACCATCTATCAATTCCAACTTTTTCACATCCATATACTTAAGCCGCTTCCCCTTCTTAACCCAGTGAAGGGCACGAATAACAACGTAGTTATCCTTTTGAACAAAGAGAATCGATTTAGTATAACCAATCTCATCTATCACCCCTTTTGTGCGGGGCACGGCCTTTAGCTGCCATGTCTGTACTCCCTTTACCCCAGTAGACTTCATCACGGAAAAATCATAATCATCCAGATCCCTTTTAGTCATATCAGCGTAAGAGAAGTCCGATCCCATAAAGCTCTTGCTCTTATCGCTGGATGCAATACGCTTGACCTTTCTCAGCGCTGGGAGATAGAGCCACTGATCATCATCCCTATTGGAATCATCATAATCATAGGTAAGAAATCCAGTATCCTTAACATCTGCTGGAGATAGAAAGAACAAAATGAAATGCGTATCCATCCCCATATCCTTCTCAAAACGGCGGATCTTCCTAACCCTCTGCTTCTTATTTTTATCTATTAGAATCATCTCTACATCAGATACTGCTCTATCCCCATCATCACGATCCTCCACTCTCTGCATTATCTCCCGCGCATTCATCGAAGAGGCATGTGAAAGGGAAGGATATATAAACATTAATCCCATAGCCATAAACCAAACAATTAGATTGGATATTGGAAATAGGCTAATGTATTCTGAGATTTTCTTTCGCTCCATAATTATTCTCCTTCATTACTGAGATATTACAGCTTTGGCCAGAACCGGGTAACCAATGTCATAAGAGCTGGGGCCAGGAGAACATCGGACAGAAATGCCAACAAAATAGTTAATCCAGTCAAAAGGCCAAAATTAAATAGATTATTCATTGAAGATAACAGATAAATAAAAAATCCACCCGAAAGGACCAATGATGTAAATAGCATTGCACGTCCTGCTATCTGCAATGTTTCTCTAACTGCAAATTTTGCATCACCGCTCCTTTTATAATATCTTCTAAAATTATGCATAAAGTGAATTGTATCATCAACTGCAAGGCCAATGGCTATGCTTCCAATGAGCATTGTAAATATATCCAATGGAAGATTCAACCAACCCATTATGCCTAGGATAATTACTACGGGCATTAGGTTAGGTATCATGCTGACAATGCCCATCCTGAAGTCTGCAATGAGCAAAATCATAAGGAATGTAATCACAATGCCAGCTATTAGATAGCTCATAGCCATACTGACAATCACAGCATTGAAAGTCCTCATTAAAATAGCTCCAATTCCGGTTAGGGTTACATCTATTTTATTCCCAAGAACTTGACGAAATCTACCCTCCAACTCATCAAAAAAATCCTTATATGCCATTGAATCAAGAAATGGCAATTTGACGCTAAAACGTGCCTTGCTGAACTGACTATCTACAAAATCCTCAAGATCATCCGAACCGCTGTTCTCAAAGAGAAGAAATTCCTGTGCAATTAAATCACCCTTTTGTGGAATGGCATAGAATTCAGGGCGTTCTTCATTTAGGGCCTGGTGTATTTCCTTTAGGATATCCACAACTGACATGGTCTTTCCAACAAAGAGATTATTCTCTTCATATCGTAATCTTTGGGTTGACTCACCTAAATCCTCAAGCTTGTTTAAGATATCAGGACTATACAATCCATTCTCTACACCCGTATTTATAACCACTTCTAAAAAAACGGAACCCTTCAATTCTCTATCTATCGCTTCAGTTGATCTGCGAATATGAGAATTATCTGGAAGCCAGTAGAGGGGATAATGTGTAAACCATAATCTGGATATTCCGATAAAAGAGAAGGCGATCAATACCATTGAGACAAGCACAATCCTCCATGGATGCATTGTTGCAAAGTCGCCTGATTTTATTAAAATCCTGTCGAGAAATGCCTGCAGAATATTGGAATCCCTTCCTTTGCCAAATGGAATTATTGAAAGGAGTGCCGGAAGCAAAATAATAGAAAATAAAAGTGCCAATATAACTCCAATCGAAGAAAATATACCCAGCGCTGATATGGGTTCTATCTGAGCAGTTGAGAATGATAATAATGCTCCTGCTGTAGTTACGCTAGTCATCACAATGGGCATCCCTGCATGAGCAAGGGAAAAGCAGACAGCTTCCTCTTTTGCATCTCCCTCTTTAAGGCGTCTGTAAAATATTGTGAGGATATGAACAGAATCCCCTACCCCTACAGCTAGCAAGAAGGACGGGAGGATCTGGGTTGGAAGATGTATGGGGATTTCAAAAAAGGCCATCAAACCGAGTGTTGAGAACAAGGAAAGAAGAACAACAAATAAAGGCAAAATTACACCTGACACGCGGCGAAAGAGAAAAAATAACAATATACATACAAGTAAAATCACAACCCCCATAAAGCGTCTAATATCCCTCATCATTCCCTTCTTAAGATTATCCATCACCACAGGCGATCCAGCAAAATATATAAGAAAATCCTCTCCCTTATGCCGCTCAATAACATCATTTACAGCTTCCACTATAATGCTGTTCTCCCTGTCAGTGAGCAACCTCCTTTTGCCTTCCTGATCCTCAAATCCCAGTAACTCATCAGTCTCATCATCACTTGAATAAAAGGCATCAACTTGTAGGATAATCGTCGTAAACCTCCCATCCTCAGATATGAGCATATTCCGATATATGGGATTTGATAATACCCTCTTCTTTACCTCAATTAAATCCGCATTATTCCTGGGCCATTTCTCCATCAATTCCTCTACAATTAACTCATCCCTCATACCCCGAGTTGAACGCGCATTGATAAGGCTTGTTATATCGTTTAAAAAGGGCACGTTATTCTCCATATCCTCATGAAGGGCCTTGAGCTTACTTAGAAATTTCATATTAAATACATCATTAGGTTTAATAGCAATAATAAGCCTATCATCCCGGCCAAATTGCTCACGAAAGGCGTTATACGTTATCCTTATCGGATCCTCCTCGTCTAGGAATCCCTCAATAGATGTATCAACCCTCAATTTTGGTAATTGAAAAACCATTACCGCAGATAGTAATACGATTATTAAAACTGCAATATAACGATGTTGATACAAAAAATGACCATAGGCCTCAAATCCATCTTCAATTTTCTGAATGATTTTGTTCATAGGTAATCCTTATGATTAACCTCCTGCTGCTTTCAGTGGAGGGAAGATAATCTTTTCTGTCCTTTTGATTATGCAAAGCAAAATTATTTTGTTATAATATATTCTGATCCTTCCCAGATCTAATACTTCTCAATGATCACAATATTGAATCGTTAAAAAAGTGAGAGCGGGCGTTAGCATAATAGCCATCACCCGCTAATTATGTGGTTAGTCGCTCTTGTCCGATATAACGCATGGATGATCATTTACATCTCCATGACACTTTTTAATCTGCTCAGATGTGCAGTCTCTGGGTTTTCCTTTCAGTTTTTCTGGTCTTTGACAATCACAGACTCTCTTATCACACATGACAACCTCCTAATCGATTTGGTTATTGAGTTAATACATTATAAATCAAATAAAACACCTCTTCATTATATTATTAGCAAATCATCAATTATATTCTTCCACACTGCCAATGTCTCCTCGTTTACTTCGTAATGAACATAGTATCCTTTCTTCTCCCCCCTAATGATCTCAGCATCCCTCAATACGCGCAGGTGCTGAGACACAGCAGGGGGAGAAATGCCCAGATGCGATGACAACGCATTTACACATAAAGATCGTTTCTTCAATAATTGTATTATTCTAACACGAGTGTCAACAGACAAAGCCTTGAAAATACGCGCTAATCTCCTTGGGTCACTCATAAGACAACATCCAATTAAGTTATTGCGCATATACTAACACAACCGGATTCTATGTCAAGTAAAAATTAATTTTTCCATAATTACTCAGTAACTAATGCTTACGTGCCTTCTTAGAGCAATTAGAACGCCCTGTTCGATAGATTTTCGATAGATTAAAGAATAAAAAGAATTAGGTAAGAAGTAACAAATATTATTGACTAACCTCAAAAATGGGTTTAGTCTCTTAATTGATTCATATTAATGGAAAGCAACGAAAGAAGTGTATGATTGATTATAATTATCCATAATAAAAGGATGACTCTATGTTAAAGCGAAAGCAATATCTACTTGATAAAAGGTTTCAACTAAAAACAACCTTTTCAATAATTGGCGTATCATCAATAATTGTGGCAATACTAATAATTGTGATTGTTTCGAGTATCACAGAAAATAATAACAAACTCGCAAATATAATCATAATACAAGAGAATGTCGTTGAATCCCTTTTAACCTACTCCCAAACAAACCAGAGTAGTGTAAAGAGATTAGCCTTCAAGAATGTCGCAAACAATCACTATACGAACATTACTACTATTAAAAAAATCATAAATCACAATAATCGATTGCTAATTATTATCATTATAATTGGCGTGCTTCAGAGTATAGTCCTATTCTTTTTCATGATAAGGAAGACTCATCAGATTTCAGGTCCCCTATTTGTTCTATCAAGACACATTAAGGATATTATCAATGGAAGCCATCCGACAATAAGACCTCTAAGAAAAAATGATGAACTAAAAGATCTATATGAGCTTTTTATAAAAATGGTCGAAACCATGAAAGAGAAAGAAAAAGATCCGACGGATGATAGTTAGTGAGTCTTTGTATTATTTATATTCAATGTAATAATCCTCAACTCACGACAAGCCAATCCTCGTAAAGGGTATTGTAGTAAAATGTTATCAATTCTGAATGCTTTCAAAACATTGTGGGTATACTCGCTGTCTCTTCTTGCTTCGATGATAATTTTTAGCAAGCTCCAGAAAGATGTCAAGGTCAGCCTCCAGGTTTGTTACTGTCCCATCAAAATAGAAATTCTTAATTGGTATATTATCATAGTCCCTGCTAAGATTCGGAAAGACTGATTCAGTGGCTATTCCATTCATACAGGTAAAAGGGCTAATATCAATTATTCCATCAATACCCTTCCCATACAAGTATATAGATTTGCCTACAGTCAACACCATCTCGCCTAACGCCCCATCAACTGGCAGATAAGGCAGGCTTGCTTCCAGGATTATGTTGATATCCTCTGGCTCCTCATATCCCTTCAAATCCTCATGGAATGGTTTAATTAACCTATGCTCATCATGGCGCTGTATCCGATTTTTTATCATATCAAAAATCATATCCCTTGAGAAACTATTCCCTGAATCAACTATCCGCTTACGAGTCTCTCTGTTCGTATACCATATCCATTCCGATATATCAGAAACCCAACATTCACCGCCTAAATCTTCTACCCTTCGAACTAGATCTTCATTGGAAAAGGGATTCATTCTACAGAAAATCTCTCCAAGAATGCCAATTAAGGGCCTGTCCTTGGTATATGTGGCAGGTATTGCCCTGAATTCATCACGAATTCTAATCAATACAGCCTGTAACTCTCTAAACTTCTCCTTCAGTTTGTTTCTCTTCTCAAGTACTGAGCATATATCCCCTGTGCTCCTCTCAAAAATTTGATCCGATTCCCCCGAGTTTAATTCATAGGGTCTGGTTCGGAGCAACAACTTCATCAATATATCCGAGCTTACGACACTCCACCATGCAGTGCGCATCAATTCGTTAGACGCATCCGTTAAGCCTGCATAACCATCATGGCTTGATGGAGATAGAATAATCGCATCTTCAAATCCAATATCTGTGAGAATCTTTTGGATAAGCGTTCTATACTGCCCGAACCTGCATGGGCCGCCAGCAGTTGGCATGAAAAAGGCAACATCTTTAGCATCTATCTTCTCATCAATAAGTATCTTCAGTAATCCACCCAGTGTCACCCTCTCAGGAAGGCATTCATCTCCTGACAGATATTTACCTGCAAGATCAAATCCAATCCTATTATCATCAGGAGAAACGGCAGCATTTATCCCCACGGAACGCAATGCCGCTGCAAGGGCTCTTGAACCAGCGTAATTCATCTGTGGCACATAGACCGTTCTCCTCTTTAACTCCTCCCTCTGATCGCGAAGCCTCATCTGCTGAAGATCTTTATCATCATTTTTTTCAAACATCTATTCAATCATCCTTAATTAATTCTTTCTGGCCCACCATCGTAAAAATCCCTTGCTATCCAAATAAGCCTCAATACGAGTCATTATACCAGCATCATTTGCATGTTCATCAAACTGGAGCGAGAGAAATGGTTTGCCCGAGGCGTTCAACATAAAATGCTTAATATAAGAGTCAGGGCCGCATTTAAAATTAGTGAGATAAATCAGATGGAGATTGGGATATCTCTTGATAAACTTTGCAGCCTGGAGTATCTTCTTCCCATAATTCCAATACATATTCTCATTTACATCGCTTATATCTATCCCATCAAGGGGCAAGGCATCTATTGGAATAACGTTAACGCCATAATAATCCCTTAACTTTTTGGAAACATCCAGGCTGACTCCGCTATCATTAATATTATAGGGTCGCCCGACAAGGACCATACCGAGTTCCCCTGACTCATCGATCTTATTCAAGGCCTGCCTGCCCACCTTTTGGAATTCCTCTTTAAAGGTTTGCATAGCAGAATAAGCAGAGTCAATCGCCCTATTGGAGCGACGACGCGATACCCCTAAAGATCGAGTCATCTGATATATCTCATCCTTAACGTTTTCAATTCCATCACGAAAATGTATTCGTGGACGAAGTATCATATCCATCTTGCCATCCATGAGGGGAGAATGAGCAATCATGAATGTCATTGTTTGCCCCCATGGGCAGAGATGAGAATTAACTTCCATGAACTCTGTCTCAGAATCTATTATATTCGGCAACAGGATATAATCAACACCCTTCTCCAAAAGATTCGCCACATGACCATGAGCTACTTTTATTGGAAAGCAAGGCTCAGCAACCGTGGCGTCAACACCAGAAGAAATTATTCTTTTATTAGTTGGATCAGAAAGCACAACACTGAAACCCAACTCATTAAACAGACTAAGCCAGAATGGAATTCTGTCGAAGAAATACATTGCCCTTGGAAATCCTATTTTGGTCCCATTGCCTTTATCAGGATGATAGTCACGTAATAACAAATCATCACGAAGGGAAATTATATCAGGAATCACGGGCTCCTTTTCACTCTTTACATGTTTTCTGTATCTTTCAGAACACTTATCCCCCCAATAGGTCACATCCCCCTCAACAGTAAATTGTTGTATATCACAATAATTTGAACACCCCTTACATGTAAATTCTCTAAGATTATATTTAACCTCCCCAATATTAAATCCTCTAAACCTTGTGGGTATCTTAAACTCTTCCACCTTCTCCTTAGCCAAAAGAGCCGCTCCAATGGCGCCTATTACACCATTGTGCGGAGGTACAACAATCTCCTTATCCAGCAATGTAGAAAAGGCCGCAGCGACAGAATCGTTATACGCTGTTCCTCCTTGAAAAAAAACTGAGTCGCCTATATGCCTTCCTCTCACTACCCTGTTAAGATAATTAGTAGCAATGGAGTATGCAAGCCCAGAACACAGATCCTCTTTCGTTGCTCCCTTCTGCAAAAAGGGATTTATCTCCTTCTCCATAAAAACTGTGCACCTTTCGCCAAGCCTTATGGGGTTTGCTGAGCAGAATGCTAAGTGGGAAAATTCATTTATAATATTTACATCCATCCTTGCAGCCTGCTCCTCAAGAAAGGAGCCTGTACCAGCAGCGCATGCCTCATTCATGGTAAAATCCACTACAACATCATCCTCGATGCTGATATATTTAGAATCCTGACCACCTATCTCGAATATGGTGTCAGGAGTATTGTTTATCAGTTTTTGACCCACAAAGGTTGCTCCGGTTTTGTGAGAGGTAATCTCATCCTTGATGATATCCGAACCTATGAGTTTGCCAATAAGTTCCCTTCCGGATCCGGTAGTTCCAACACCCCTGATAATTATTTTATCACCAATTGTTTTTTCAATGCTCTGCAATCCTTCACTAATAACCTCAATCGGCCTTGATCTTGTTCTCTCATATATCTCCAATATCATATTTCCAGCACTGTCAAGAATGGCAAAATTCGTGCTAACTGAGCCTACATCTATCCCCATATAGGCATCCACTGGCAACCCTTTCCCTACAAAGGAGAAGGGCTTAATCATATCTCTCAGGAGAACCACCTTCTCTTTTGATAATACATTCATGAAAGGCAAATCCGATCCTTGAGAGTTTGTAAGTGAATCGAGGTCACCTATGTGATAAACATTATTCCTATCTGAGTTTTCAATTTCAATCATGCTAGCGCCAATAGCGCTAAACCATGCATGATACTCAGGTATGAATATCTCTTCCTCTGTAAATTCATATATCTCTCTCATGGCAGAGGAAACACCCTTGTTTGCAGCAACACCGCCAATAAATGCTACTTTAGGCACAATCTTCTTTCCTTTAGTAATGCTTCCCTTAAAATTCCTGACCACTGCATCGCACAATCCCTTAAGGATCTCTGAGGGTGTATAACCCTTCTGTTGAGCATGGATCATATCAGACTTTGCAAAGACTGAACACCTCCCAGCTATAGCCGGATTTTTTTTTGCAGATATCACGATGTCACCAACATCCTCAATATCATATTTTAATCTGACCGCCTGCTGATCAATAAACGAACCAGTTCCAGCCGCGCATTCACCATTTTTTTCATAATCCAGAATCCCAATTTTCCCATTAGGATCACGTCCCAAAAGGGTGTACTTGGAGTTATCTCCACCCATCTCAAAGATCGTCCTAACATCCGGATAAAGGGTTCCAACCCCTATTGCTGCTGTTTTAAAATCATTCTCTACTGGAGCATTTAGCGCCTGACCTACCAACTGTGCGCAAACTCCGGTAATCCTTATTCCATCTATCTCAGGCAGATAACCGAATATATCTCGAAGTATATTAAGGGTTGACCCTAATGGCTCCCCTTTAATCCTGCGGTATTCGGATATTAGAATAGGTCTATCAAAATCTACTCCTCTAATTAGCGAGAGTAAAGGGCTCTTCATATCAATTTCGCGAAACCCCTGCCAATCACTTAAACTGCCTATTACAGCTACTTTTACGCTAATAGAGCCGACATCGATCCCAAGGCTAATCATATTTCATCCCTACAAATAAATTTACATATAAAAAAATCTACAATGTCTACTTTCCCAAATGTAACAAATAGACTGTCTATTTCTCAATAAATCAATGTATAGACATTGAATCACCAAACAAGAATATTATTGTAATGATATTGATCATATCAATTATTTGAATCTGTAAAAATATAAAACTAATACTTGCATATTACAAAAATCAAGTTGAATTCTTAATCCTAACACAAAAAAGTTAGGCCAAATCTAAATCGTAATTCTCATCAATCCAATCAATAGATGTCGTTAATTCATATTCTCTATTCTTCCACAAGCTCTTTAAGTATGAATAGATGCATCATATAATTAATTCAGTGATTACATCTCCCTTTACTACTGAGTGAAATTATGTCTATAGCTCAGGATGACAAATAAAATCTAAATAAAGAAAAATATTTGATTGATATTCAAAAAAATAAGAAGATAATAAATGTACTCAACTACTTTTGGAAATATCCATCAATTGCAGGCAATGAAAATCTCATCTATGATGGATATCCACAATAATAATTATTAAAAATAAATATTTTTCAGGGAAATCAATGCCAGAAATTGAATTCAAGATTAGAAGCAGGGATATAGACACATTAGTAGACATCGTTACCCAGTATTGCACCCAAATAGAGATTGAGCAGCTATCTAAGGCATATGAATATGCCGAAAATGCCCATAAATGCCAATTTAGACTTTCAGGCGAACCCTTTATCATCCATCCCTTAGAAGTGGCAATTATCCTTGCCAATCTCAATCTTGACATTACCACAATAAAGGCAGCCCTCCTACATGATGTTGTTGAGGATACTGAAACATCACTTGAATTCATAAAAGAAAAATTTGGTGAGGATACATCATTATTAGTTGATGGAGTCACCAAAATCTCATCTATAAAAAAACGCACACGCTATGACGAACAAGCCTTAAATCTCAGAAAGATGCTCCTTTCAACAATAAAGGATGTAAGGGTAATAATAATTAAACTGGCTGACAAATTACATAATATGAGAACAATTATGTTTCAGCCAGAAGTTAAACAGAAACAGATAGCAAAGGAGGTTTTGGACATTTATGCTCCCATGGCAGGAAGATTGGGTATTTCAAAAATAAGATCAGAACTCGAAGACATCGCCTTTCGTGTTTTGTATGCAGAGGAATATAACAAAATATCAAGAGAGGTTGTTCAGAAAAAGCAGGAGATAGTGATATATATTAAAAATATTGAAAATACCCTACAGGATAAATTAAACGAGAATAATATTAAGGCTGTAATAACTGGAAGAGCAAAACATTACTATTCCATTTTCAGAAAAATGCAATTACAGAAGAGGCCCTTAGATGATATATTTGATATTAGGGCGATCAGAATAATAACTGATGAAATAAAAGACTGTTATGCTATCCTTGGAATCATTCATACAATCTGGCCACCAATAGGATCCAGGTTTAAGGACTACATAGCGGTTCCAAAATCTAATATGTACCGATCTATCCATACAACCGTTATTGGGCCTGAAGGTCATGCCTTAGAGATTCAGATACGGACATGGGAAATGCATTCAACCGCTGAGATGGGGATTGCCGCTCACTGGCTATATAAAGAAGACTCCAATGTGTCTGAAAACGAATTCATTAACTTGGCCCTCCTTAAAAATATAAACAAATGGCCTGCGGAACTGAACGATACAAGAGAGTTCATGAAGGAACTCAAGATGGACCTATATGATGATGAGATATTTGTATTTACCCCAAAGGGTAAGATAATAAACCTTGCTAAGGGATCTACTGCTATTGATTTTGCATACGCAATCCACACTGAAATCGGTAATCACTGTATTGGCGCAAAGGTCAACAACACTATCGTTCCACTAAGATCTGAGATTAAAAGTGGCGATATCATTGAAATCCTTACAAGCAAAAAGGGACATCCATCACAGACATGGCTAAAATATGTTAAGTCATCCAATGCCAGATATAAAATCAGAAGCTGGCTACGAAATCAGGAAAACAATCAAAAAGTCACTGAACCTGATGAACCAAGCAACAAGGATGAAAAAATAGCTGAAGTAACAATTCCAAAAGATGAACTCCTCAGGATAAAGGATTTTCCCAAACGTAAAATATTGGGGATTAGCGTAGATGGGACATCAAACATTCAGATTAAATTATCCCAATGCTGTCAACCTATCCCTGGTGATGAAGTAATCGGATTTATCACCAGGGGCAGAGGGATCACCGCACACAAGAAGGACTGTTCTTCACTCAAAAGGTTGTCAATAGAAAAAGAAAGGCTTATTAATATAATATGGGAATCATCAGAGAACATATATCCGGTCAAAATAGCTGTTTTTGCCATAGATCGTCCGAATCTGCTAAAAGATATTGTTAGCGAGATATCCCTTCATAATACAAATATGCTTAAAGTTGAAGCCCAGGTAAAGGAAAAGGATAATGCAATATTTAAATTTGTGCTTCAAGTGAGGAATGTTGATCATCTGAAAGAGATAATCTCACGCATAAAAAAGATTAAAAGTGTTTCCAAAGTTCATAAGATAAATGAAAAAGTTTTAATTAAATAAGCAAATCTTGGTTTGACTGATCGCTTAGTTTCAGTTGAAATAAATACTAATATAGAATCAATTAATAAAGAATAACTAAAATATAATACCTCATAGGAGGATTATAAACATGAGAAAAGAGCATGATCTGTTAGGAGAACGAGAGGTGCCGGAGGATGTCTATTGGGGTATACATACTTTACGAGCTCAAGAGAACTTTCCTGTATCAGGATATAGACATCACCCTGATTTTATTCGGGCCTTGGCAGAGGTAAAAAAAGCCTGTGCTGAGGCTAACATTGAGATGGGGTACTTAGACAAAGAAATTGGTTTAGCTATTATATCAGCTTGTAATGATATAATAGATGGAAAATTACTCAGGCAATTCGTTGTGGATGTATTTCAGGGGGGAGCTGGAACATCCAATAATATGAATGCAAATGAGGTTATAGCCAATAGAGCCATTGAGATAATGGGCGGTAAACTTGGTAATTATAACATCGTGCATCCGAATAATCATGTTAATCTCCACCAATCTACGAATGATGTCTACCCGACAGCCATAAGGATAGCGCTGATAAGATCATATCGTAGATTGTCAATAGCAGTAGCATTGCTTCAAGATGCATTCGAAGCAAAAGCGCATGAGTTTTCTGATATCCTAAAGATGGGCAGAACCCAGCATCAGGATGCTGTACCTCTTACCTTAGGGGATGAATTCAGCGCTTATGCTGAGGTGATTAAACGTGATAAGGCTCGTATAATTGAATGTGAACAGATATTTAAGCGGGTTAATCTCGGAGGCACTGCCATAGGCACTGGGATCTCAGCCCCAAAAGGATTTGGTTGCTTGGCAATTGAAAAGCTAAAACAGAATACTGGTCTTTGGCTTCTTCAAGCATGCAATCTCATTGATGCCACGCAAAATATTGATAGTTTTGCCAGTGTTTCCGGTGTACTAAAAATACATGCGCTGAATATTTCTAAAATTTCCAGTGATCTCATGCTCTTGCATTCAGGCCCAAGAGCAGGATTAGCAGAGATTAGGCTTCCTGAAATGCAGGCAGGCTCATCCTTGATGCCTGGGAAGATTAATCCGGTAATCGGAGAAATGATTGAACAGGTAGCTATGCGTGTAATATCCAATGATTATGTGGTTTGCGAAGTAATACGACGCGGTAGGTTGGAGTTAAATGCTTTTCAACCATTGCTTTCGCATTGTCTATTTGAGACAATCACCATACTTGAAAACGGGGACAGAATCTTTGCTCACAAATGTGTTTCAGGGGTTGAGGCGAATAGAAAAGCCTGTCAAGAGCATTTAAACAAAGGTTGGAGGGAGAACGGTCTTCCCGCTTTAGTCCCCTATCTCGGATATGAAAAGTGTACTGAAATCGCTATGAAAGCCAAGGAGAGGGGAATGAGTCCGCGACAATTCATATTATCTGAAGGCATTTTCACTGAAGAAGAGTTAGACTCTATTCTCTTTGCAAAGGACTATGGGATAAGCAATATATGCAAATAGATATTCCTTATATGGACTTATAATAATTCAGTTACATCCTATTGATAAATTTTCAGAAAATTCAAGGACCCAATGAAATCCTAAACACCTTAACGCTCACAGAGTTCTAGGAGAACCCCACCTGTGGCCTTTGGATGAAGGAAGGCTATTTGAGCGCCACCCGCTCCTTTTCGTGGATTTTCATCAATGAGTTTTATCCCTTTACTCTTGAGTTCAGCAAGCGCTTCTTCAATATTTTCAACTCTAAGGGCGATATGTTGAATGCCTTCACCCTTTTTCTCAATATACTTAGCTATCGGGCCATCCTTCTCTGTCGATTCAAGCAATTCAAACTCGCCCTCACCAAGAGGAAGAAATGCGACCTTAACCTTCTGCTCTTCAACCACTTCAGTATCCTCCAACTTTAATCCAAGGACATCCCTGTAGAAGGATAATGATGCTTTAATGTCATTAACAGCAATTCCGATATGATCAATATGTTTAATTTTCATTTTCACACCTCAAACACTCTTGTGATTTAGACTAATTCACATTACTCTCTATAAACTTTACAATCTCTTTTGTGTCTGTGCCTGGACCAAAAATTTCCTTTATCCCACATTCTTTTAGGGCAGGGATATCACTCTTAGGTATCACTCCACCTCCAAGAACAAGTACATCCTTTAGGTCTTCCTTCCTGAGCAGGTCCATTACACGCGGAAAGAGGTAATCATGAGCTCCTGAGAGTATACTCATGCACAAGACATCTGCGTTTTCCTGAAGGACTGCGCTAACGATCTGTTCAGGTGTCTGCCTAAGGCCGGTATAAATAACTTCCATTCCAGCATCCCTGAGCGCCATTGATATTACCTTAGCCCCTCTATCATGACCATCTAATCCAGGTTTAGCAACAATAACTCTTAATTTTTTTTTGTCCACCATCTTTATTCTCCTAATTAAATAACAAAGGATACTTTATACTCTCCGAAGACCTTCCTCAGAACATCACAAATCTCGCCTAGAGTCGCCTTTTCTCTAACGCAATTAATTATTAGAGGCATAAGATTTGCGTCACTCTCCGCGGCTGCCCTTAATGCATTTAACTCCTTCTCCACTGCTGCCTTATCTCGCTTATCCTTCATGGCCTTAATCTTCTCAATCTGTCTCTCTCTAACCGCTGGATCAACCTTTAAGAGATTTGAAGGTTCTTCCTCTTCAGTCTGGAATTTATTGACTCCAACAATAATATTCTCTTTTGACTCAACCCCCTTCTGATATCGATAGGCAGTATCCTGTATCTCCTTCTGTATATATCCCTTTTCAATCGCGCTTGGCGCACCACCAAGTTCATCTATCTTTTTAATATAATTCATGGCCTCAGATTCTATTTTGTCAGTTAACGATTCGATATAATATGAACCAGCCAATGGATCTACTGTATCAGTCACCCCGCTTTCATAACCTATTATCTGTTGTGTCCTTAATGCGGTCTGCACCGCATCCTCTGTCGGAAGCGCCAGAGCTTCATCCATTGAATTTGTATGAAGCGACTGTGTGCCCCCAAGAACCGATGCCATTGCCTGAAAGGCGACCCTTACAATATTGTTCCTGGGTTGCTGTGCAGTGAGCGTACAACCAGCAGTTTGTGTATGAAATCGCATCTGGAGCGTCTTAGGATTCTTTGCGTTAAAGCGCTCCTTCATAATTTTTGCCCAGAGCCTTCTTGCAGCGCGAAACTTTGCAACCTCTTCTAAAAAATCAAGATGTGAATTAAAAAAGAAGGATAGCCTCGGACCAAATGCATCAACATCTAAACCGACCTTGATCGCCGCATCAACATAAGCGATCCCATTCGCAAGGGTAAATGCAACCTCCTGGATAGCTGTTGATCCAGCCTCACGAATATGATAACCGCTAATGCTGATTGTATTCCATTGTTCAACATTTTTTGAGCAGTATTCAAATATATCCGTTATTATCTTCATCGAAGGTTTGGGAGGGAAAATGTAGGTGCCTCTTGAAGAATACTCCTTCAGAATATCATTCTGAATGGTTCCTCTAAGCTTATCAGGAGAAACACCCTGTTTCTCTGCAACCACTATATACATCGCAAGCAAAACAGCAGCCGGCGCATTTATTGTCATTGATGTGCTTACTTTATCAAGGGGTATTTCATTAAAGAGGGTCTCCATATCCTCAAGCGAATCAATTGCTACTCCCACCTTTCCTACTTCACCCTCTGCCAAAGAATGGTCAGAATCATACCCTATCTGGGTTGGGAGATCAAAGGCAACGCTAAGGCCGGTCTGTCCCTGATCCAGTAGATATCGATATCTCTTATTTGACTCCTCAGCAGTGGCAAATCCAGCATACTGTCGCATTGTCCACAATCGCCCCCTATACATAGTAGGTTGGACACCCCTAGTATAAGGATATTCGCCTGGGAAACCAATATTATCCATATAGCTCGAATCTTCACCATCTAAAGGAGTATAAAGCCTCTTTGTAGATATACCTGATATCGTAGCAAACTCCTTTTTTCTCTCAGGTCTCTTCTCAGAGGCCTTCTCAACCTTTTCTTCCCACTGCGATAGAACCTCATTTAATTTTCCTTCTTCATGTTTCATAATCTCACCTCTACAATGGAATATTACCATGCTTCTTAAAAGGAATAGAATCTTCTTTATTTTTTAAAACCTCAAATGCCCTAATAATCTTCTGTCTGGTATATCTTGGCAATATAACCTCATCTATATATCCAAGTTCCGCTGCTTTATAGGGACTTGCAAAGGTATCTCTATAATCAGAAATAAACTTCTGCCTCGCAGCCTTGGGATCGTCGCTGGCCTTTAACTCCTTTCTATATAAAATATCCACAGCCCCTTCTGGTCCCATTACGGCGATCTCAGCAGTTGGATATGCAAAATTGATATCGCCCTTGAGATGTTTGCTGCACATTGCATCATAAGCACCACCATAAGCCTTTCTAGTTATTAAAGTAACCTTTGGAACTGTAGCCTCAGAATAAGCAAAAATAATCTTCGCGCCATTAGTAATAATCCCTAAATACTCCTGCTGCACCCCAGGTAAATATCCTGGAACATCAACCAGGGTAAGGAGAGGAATATTAAAGGCATCGCAAAATCTTACAAATCTAGCGCATTTCTTCGAGGCATCAACATCTAAACAACCTGCTAAAAATCTGGGTTGATTCGCAATTATGCCAATAACATCGCCATTCAATCTCGCAAACCCAACCACCATATTCTTGGCATAATGCTTGTGTGCCTCAAAAAAGACTCCATTATCAACAACACTCTTTATTATCTTTTGAATATCATAGGGTTTTGTTGGGACATCAGGGACTACTGTGTCCAATTCTTCATCAATCCTGTTAGGATCGTCACCACCATCAATCCTTGCAGGTTTCACAAGGTTACTGGATGGCAGAAATGATAAAAGCTCCTTTACTCCATCAAGGCACTCTTTATCGCTCTCATAGGCAAAATGGGCAACACCGCTTGTAGTGTTGTGGCTCATCGCCCCACCTAACTTCTCGGTAGTCACCTCTTCACCAGTAACGTTCTTTATTACCTGAGGACCGGTAATAAACATATAACTCGATTTTTTTACCATAAATATGAAATCCGTTAAGGCAGGTGAATAAACCGCCCCACCCGCACAGGGCCCCATTATAACTGAAATCTGGGGTATCACACCAGATGCGAGAACATTCCGACAGAATATATTGCCATATCCGCTTAGGCTGAATACTCCTTCCTGAATTCTTGCACCTCCAGAGTCATTCAATCCTATAATGGGGGTTCTGCTCTTCACAGCCAGATCCATAACCTTACATATCTTCTCCCCGACAACACCACTTAGAGAGCCGCCAAAGATTGTAAAATCCTGTGAATATAAATACACCGGTCGCCCATCAATCTTTCCATAACCTGTAACTACACCATCACCAATTATTTTTGTCTTCTCCATATCAAAGTCTGTACAACGGTGAACAGTATATTTATCGAACTCTTCAAAGGTGCCATCATCGAGAAGATATTCAATCCTCTCCCTAGCGGTCATCTTCCCTTTTTCATGTTGTTTTTCTATTCTTTCTGCGCCGCCACCAAGCTCTGCTTCTTCATTTAATTTTTGTAATCTTTCATACTTCTCTTCCAAGGTCTCCATATTATACCCCTATTATCTGCATAATAATTTAAGATTCTCACTTTTCCGGTTCTGGAACTAATCTTGATATTATTCCACCAGATATATACATAGATATTAACAAAACTAAAAGCACAACAAAAACACCGATGAATCTTATAACAAGCGTGCCTACAATCCAAGTCCAGCTATTCTTGTATATTGAAACAAATACACCTTCTTGATCGGCCCTATCAATTATTTTTATTTTATGCCATTCTCTGCTTCCCCAATCGTGTATTATTACACCATTGCCATCCTGCATCGTCTCCCATTTAATATCCTTTTCATCCTTTAATTCACTCTTATAATAATCAATTATCTCATCTAAGGGTATACCCTTATACTGAAATTGGATCCTTGTTGCCTCTTGAGATGCACAAGCTTCACCTTGGGGATAAACCGGGGCTTGTACATTCTGATTATTCATAGAAGCATAAACCCCTAAGGATGTCATAAATATTATAAGTAATATAAATACTATTCTTTTCATAAACACCTATTCCATTTCTTATTTAAACATAGCAATAAACATTCCAGCCGCTGCTGCTGAGCCGATTATACCCGCTAAATTTGGCCCCATTGCATGCATTAATAAATGATTTCTCTTATCATATTTCAGACCAATTACTTGAGAAACCCTTGCAGCCATTGGCACAGCAGAAACCCCCGCTGACCCTATTAAAGGATTTATCTTATCATTCAAAAATTTGTTCATTATTTTTACCGTAAGAATTCCACCAAATGTACATACAGCAAAATCGATGAGTCCTATACCGAATATGAAGAGGGGTTTCCAGCTAAGAAATTTGTCCGCCTGCATTGTTGCGCCAACAGAAACACCAAGAAATATGGTAACGATATTCATCAATGAACCCTGTGCTGTATCGGAGAGCCTGTCAACAACCCCGCTCTCTTTCATTAGATTTCCAAGCAGGAACATCCCCATTAACGGAATAACAGAAGGCACAAGTAGCGCAATTATTCCTGTTGTAACAATAGGAAATATTATCTTCTCCCTTTGCGAAACATGTCGTAATTGCTTCATCTTTATAGCCCTTTCCTCTGGACTAGTCATCATCCGCATAATAACTGGTTGGATAATCGGAACCATGGCCATATAGGAATAAGCGGCAAGGGCATTGGCGCCCAAAAGCTGAGGAGCAAGATGCTGCGTTAAATAGATTGTTGTAGGCCCATCTGCTCCACCAATAATACCAACTGATGCTGCCTCTTTTAAGGTGAAGCCTGCAAGCACTGAACCAGTAAATGTAATAAATACACCAAGTTGCGCCCCCGCTCCAATAAGTAGCGACTTTGGATTTGCTATTAGCGGTCCTAAGTCTGTCATAGCGCCCAAACCAAGAAAAATTACGCAAGGGATAACCTCCCATTCAACGCCATAATGATAAAAAATGTTAATAAGTTCTCTGTGACCCTGTTCTGTGAAACCCATCAAGGGGGTTAATGGGAAATTAACAATAAAAATACCAAATCCTATGGGAAGTAGAAGTAGAGGTTCATACTTTTTGGCAATTGCAAGATAAAAAAAAAGGCATCCAATACCCCACATAATTACCATTTTCCAGCCTATATTCATTAAGCCTGTGGTATGAAAGATGTTGCTAAGCATCTCAAGAACTTCAGCAAAAGTCATAAGCAATTCTCCATTCTATAAAAAATATATACTTTCTGCTCCAATTGCATTGAAAATACTATATTTACTCTACATATACCAAAACATCATCACAACTATATTAATCAAATGGTTATACATTCAAAACCTATTCTTTCTCTAGCGTTAAGGTGTATTATAAACAAGTCACATCTCAAATCCAACATCACTGAATAATATAACTTGACACTTAATCAAAAACATTAAATAATCAATGATGATTAATATATACTATAAATATAATATGCTTCCTAATTTTAGGACTTGACCAAATATAATTTGAGAGTTGGAAAGGTCAAGATAAAATGAAATATCATTAATAAAAAAAATTAATTATAATATTTGGCATATATATTAAAATTATCCCACAATCCGGATGTATCAATTCAAGATAATCTTTTAAATAAATAAATCCGGAATGATTGACTATATATCTCACCAATGAAATGCAAGTTTCACATCAGCATTCAGGAAGCATCAATTATGGATCAAAAGACCTTTTACAAGCGTGATGAAGAGGGCAAAAAAGTCGCTAAAGAATTAAAGACAAAAATAGCAAAGATTCGATTTAAAAATCGATCCATTCATATAAACAAAATTATCACAATTGGTAGGGATGAGCTTAATGATATTGTTATCAAGGACGACCCACTCGTCTATAGAAGGCATGCTATAATAGAAAAAGTTAATAATATATATTATTTACAGGACAAGGGAAGCACTAATGGCACTTATCTCAATAATAATCCAGTACTTGCAAAAGGGAGAATCCAGTTAAAAAGCGGAGATGTAATAATGATTGGAAAGACAAAGTTGAATATTCTATAAGTAATCTCAGAGGAATTTCATCCCAAATAAGCTAATACACATTCCCTTCCCTTCTATTCAGAAGAAAAACTCTCCTCAATAAACCTGATCATATTGTAAACAAACATATTGTTTCTGACGTCAATACCATATTGACTCCCAAGCCTAACTACTGCGCCATTCAAGGCATCAATCTCTGTTCTCTTCTTTTCTCTAATATCCTGCAGCATTGAAGCCTCATGCCTTGCTGTTGGAGGGAGAAGTTCTTCATAAAACACCTTCAGGTATTCTTCTGAGGATTCCCAAAAGGATTGACATCCCCCCCCCTTCATAACCTTAAATATTTCATCCACAATATTTCCAATTATCCTGCGTGAATACTCCGATTCCCCCAGGTCACCATAGGGCACTCCAAAAATTGCTCCTAATGGATTGAGAGCACAATTATACAGCATCTTTGCCCATAAATCTTTCTCAATACTATGAGTTATTTCACAGGGGACGCCCCCTCTATATATAGACTCACATAAATCCTTAATATCCTCTAATTTATTATCATAAAGACTGCCAATATGAATAGCATCCGCATGAACTGTAATCTCTACCTCATTTTTTCTTGGCCTATAAAAACCTGTAATAACTCTTGCATTGTATATTTTAGAGCATGGAATTATCGAAGCAAAGTGTTCAGCATTCCCCCATCCATTCTGAAACAATACAATTTTTGAAATCTGTGTTAAGTTTATATTCCTGGCTAAATCATTGGCAACAGCAATGGAGTCATAGGATTTGGTACATACCAGGATAAAGTCATATTCCTCATCCTGCACCTCAGATGATAACTCATAACTATTAAACATGCTGCCCTCAGCATGATATTCTCCAAATAATCCAGTTCTAAAGAGCCCATAGTCTCTTAAAAGAGATACTGTATCTTTTCTAGCTATAATATCAACACTGTTACCAGATTTAATGAGACAACTTGCTATTCCAAGCCCAACCGCTCCTCCCCCAAAAATTAACACCTTCAACACAACCTCTCCATCTGCACAACAATAATGATCAGGTTCTCAATACCCTTTAGCAGTTTCATAATCAGTATTATGAATCATGTGATTGATCCTTCCTTAACCTATTCTCCTAATGTGAAAAATAAAGTGAAGCAATTAGTCAACATTCTATAATAATATCAATCTGGTAATTTTATAACATTATTTAATAATGGGATAAAATTATAATAATTTATGATACACTTGACATGCCTATCAATTGATTCATCATCCGTTACATCTATTAGATAATTAAATACTTCATTATAATACTGCTTCAACCTGCTACGACTATCACCTATTTTTTTACTCTGTTCAACATTTAATCCACAGAGTATTTTACTCGATATTCCAGATAAATTAAGAAATTCATTAATATCAACTATATAGTACCTTTTATATGTAATATCTTTCATATTAAAAGAAGTAATTATTTCGCCATCTCTATTTGGCTCACGAGTATAAAATCTACGATTTGCATCACCTTTTTCACTGAGTTTCATAATATACCTATCAAAGGCTTCTCTCACAAATTCAATCATCCGTTCTTCGCCATCAATACCCTCCCAGGGGCTCCAATTGACTTTTCCATCATGGGTCTTACAATATAAATATGGATCCTGTGGATAGTTATAGAAGAAACGCGGATACCATTTTTCAGGCACCAAGTCGGGTTTTAACTCAGGCATGCTTGTATAAAATCCATCAATAGCTTTTATAATATTTGCTATGTCGAGGTACGGTGAATGTTGTACTCCATTAAATTCTATTACTATCCCCATCTATTGAATCCCACAAATTTGATGATATCACATCCCCTGAAGCCAAATTAAAGCAAAATTCATTCTCTATCTTCTTTTCAGGCACCTTCATCCTGATAGAAGATGAAAATCGTCCTGAACTCTTATATCAAGTTTAACAATATGATCTCTTATAGTCAAGCCTTCTCCAATTCCACCTGATAATAATCAGTAACTTTTAAAAATTATATAAGAGAACCCCCAGAATAAGCGAGGATCATGACATTCCCCTTGCTATTAATTAACAATTTACCTATTTCGGTAATTGTAATCCTAGTTGCAGAACTTATGATTACCAAGTCTTAACTGCCCTAATTTTATTAGGGCTTCATACATATATGTATTCACTCTAAGGTATAGACTTAAAATATTGACCACCTGCAGAATAGTTACAAAGATAAAATTTCTAAATTTTATATTGAGAAATTTGACTAGGTTCAATTTTTGAAAAAAAATACAAAAAAATTATATATTCAACATTTTTCAGTTGACAATTGTTTTATAATCTGATATCTATTAAAGATTTGATTCTAATTCATTTTAAAAATATTAATACAACTATTATTCATATAAAAATAGATATAATAAATACTCTGACATAGAATCTGGGGTTTATATTGAATTGACATAAATCCTCTTAATAATTTCTAAAATAATTATACCAATTCTACAAAACCTCAAATTCATCGAATAATTAGAATATTTTTGGAGTTCAACCTCCTATTGTAATAAAATTTTTGTTAATGCAACAACATAAATATTAGGTTTAGGGTTATCCTATGAATTGATATGCAGAGTCATATAGGTAATTTATTTAAATATATAAATGGCAATATCATCAATTCTAAAAACCTTTTTTAAGTAATTTAAAAAAAAGGAGATCTTTTATGAAAAAAAATAAGGATTATTTCACAGAATACATTTCATTAAAATCAATTTTACAATGGTTATACACACCTATTATGATATTAATGCTCAGTTTGTTTTCAATAGGATGGAAATGCAATAATGATATTGAATTATCGCTTCCACTATCGCCAAATAACCTCATTGCTAATGCAGCAACATCAAGTTTAATAGAATTGAACTGGCAGGATAACTCGGCAAATGAGGTTGGATTCAAAATTGAAAAGAAGTATATAGGAGAATCATTTATAGAGATTGAAACTGTAGCCCCAGATGTTACCTCTTTCAATGATATAGGTTTCATTGAGGGAATAACATATTATCGTGTTAGAGCCTTTAACGATAACGGTTTCTCAGAATATTCCAATGAGGCAAAGGCTATTTTAGAAGAAGATTGCATTGAAAGCGATCCCTCATGGCAAAACCATTCTCTTACAGAAAGTCTTTATGACACCTTCACAGCAGATGTGGTTGTAATACCTGATAACGATAATATAGATGGTATTTTTGCCTTTTCAGATGGATCGGGCGCGACATTTTCAGATTTTGCCATACTCGTGCGTTTTAATGAAACAGGTTTAATTGATATCCGCAACGGGGATTCATATGAAGCGGATGAAACAGTTCCCTATACTCTTGGCATATGTTATCAATTCCGCCTGGCAGTCGATGTAACAAATCATACCTTTAGCGTCTATGTGACGCCTGAAAACACAAGTGAAACCATGATTGCTATGGACTATATCTTTCGCACAGAACAGAATACTGTGACCAACTTGAATAATATTGGTGTATGGGCAGATGATGGTGGCTCACTTCAAGTATGTAACCTAACGATTACAAGTACTGAACCAACAGAACCACCTGCGGCCCCGAGCAATCTTGATATCCAGTCTATCTCCCCCAACCGTATCGATCTAATCTGGAATGACAATTCCAATAATGAACAGGAATTCAGAATCGAAAAAAAAATCTCTGATGGAACTTTCATCGAGATTGCTACAGTTCCTAAAAATACTGAAATATTCAGTGACACAAGTGTAGCACCAGAAACTCCTTATTCCTACAAAATAAGAGCTTATAATATTGTTGATTACTCCGGTTATTCCAATGAAATTAGCACGACTACACCTCCACAACCGCCCCCTACAGATGGAATTATTATTGACCATACCTGTACAAAACTAACTGACATACCTGTGGAATATGTTGCTAAGGTGAAAGAAGAGTTATCCGTACATTATTGCGGTAGATCTCATGCATGTCAAATATATTGGCCAGGATTGCGTGAAGTAGATAGCAATGGTGGAGGCAATTGGGATTATTATTACCCAAGCAATGATACCCCCCTCTCAAATAATTCAAGATTGGATCTTGTTCACTATATAGGATCTGATCCAGGTATCGAGCCTCATGAATATTTCGGCGGAAACTCTGACAGTCCAGCTTGGGATTCGCGTCCTTACCCAATTGAAACCTATCTTGATGCGCATCCCGAGATCAATGTTGCTGGTATTGAATGGTGTGGTGAATTACATCTTACTAATCAAGGCGCCAATTCTAATTATGTGGATGGTTACATTAGAGCGATGAGTAATCTTGAGGAAAGATATAATGGAGCGAATGATAGAAAAATTACTTTTGTCTATTTTACAACAAATACTCAATATAGAGATGATGATACCGATATGGGTGGTAGCAATTTGGATGAGAAACAAGCGCGGGCACATCTAAACAATGAGAGAATACGCGCTCATTGCTATGAAAATAATTGTGTACTATACGACTTTGCAGACTTGGATATTTATTGTCCTGTTGATGGAAATGGAGATTTTGATCCCAACAGTGATAATTGGGTAAAGGAGCCAAATAGAAGCGCAGTAATCAGTTATAGTGATGAGACACATGACAATGAACTAAGAAATATATCATTTCCGGTATCCTATATGGGAGGTCCTGGAAATGTAAATCCTATTGGTTGGGGAAATTATAATATTACATACTATCATACAACCTTAGCCCATGCTGAGATAAAAGGGCAGGCATTTTGGTATTTACTTGCCAGGATTGCTGGATGGGATGGCCAATAATAAAAAATCAAAACTAATTGGTTGTCTGCCAATAAGTAACAGATGAGATGTTGTATCGCATTTTCTCCTTCAGTTGAGTGTTTTAGGAACAATTATGAATTACTAATAAATACAAGACTGAGGGAGAAAATAAGTATTATCAAATACCTGCCCTATATACAATTTTTAGTAATAAATTAAAAATTGATAATAATCAATCCGATACATAAACATAATCCCCTGACATAAGTACCACATCTTCAGCATCTCCTTTCATAACCTTTTTAATATCTATCTTGATAATATTCTTTCCAGGTCTATCTTTTCTAAATCTATGCACAACAACCTTACCAGAAGCATAATTCGATAATCCCCCTGCAATAGCTATCGCCTTTAAAACCGTAGTATATTCTCCTAAAGGGTATGAACCCGCATTTTGCACCATGCCGGAAATTGTAAAATTTCTGCTTCGAGATTCCAGAAGTGTTACAGTAACAATCGGATACTTTAAATAACCATTAGCAAGTCTCTGCTGTATATCTAATTGGATTTCACTTATTGTCTTACCCTTAACCTTAAGACTACCAATATAGGGGACAGATATCTCACCAGAAGGGGTTACAGCATTTTCTTTAGTAACTTGTTCTGGCTGCAATATGCTAATCTCTAATATATCACCAATACCTACTGTATATTCTTTATCTTTTGGTGATGAGATAGAAATCGATGGATAGTATATAATCATTAATACAAGCAATAAACGTATCATTATTATTCCCCCATTTATTATTAGCAGAATCTATACTTTAATAATGATTTGTAATATGAAATAATGAGCTTTAATCCTGCCAGATTACATTTTTATGTAATTATAATCCCCTTTGGCAAGAAATGATACTAATAATAGTTGATCAGAACTCGGCAGTCACCATAAGGATCACTTGATTCCTGGAGTATTCAGTAGTCTCAATACCCTCTGCTTTATTATTTGTATATGTATAGACTAAACTACCTTCTATGTTTTCTTTAATATCATAAGCTAAGGAAGTAGTTACTCCAATAAGCTCAGTTGTTGTATCTGAAAGGGTATATTCACCATAACCGTAAAAAGCTGAAAGGGATAATGATAAATCTCGCAGCATTTGTCTTGAGGCTTCACCTGAAATTCTAATATTCTCAAAAGGATCCTCGGAATACCCTACAACATTGGTTTGTTTTATGAATAAAACATTGATGGTATTATTTTCATCTATCTCATATGTAATTGAAGTAAGTAAATACGGGTATGTATTTTGAGTTCCATCAATAGTAATAATATAGACCCCACCGATACAACAGTTAGTATAAAATTGTCTTGTAAAAGAATGTCTATATTCGATGCCTGCCATTTGTTCTGAATTCGCCTCGCCTGTGTCATATTTGGTATACGTGAAATCATAAAATGGGTAAATTATATTAGAATTATTCCAGGAATACTCTACTCCAACTCCTGCTCCATTTGAATAGGAGTCGCATACCTCTCCGCCTGAATAATTATATAATTGATTGGTATATCGAATATTAAAAGAAAAATATCTCGATAACGTCTTTAAGTATGTAAGCTCAAATATATTAGAATAATAGCCAACCCTAACATCTGTTCTTCCAAATAATACTTCGAAACTGCGGGGTTCCGGGTAATGATTGAAGGTATCAGCAAGCTGAAAACGAGAGCGCCGTGAACTATTGTAAATATAATCTAATGTTAAATCCTGCGAATTATAGTTATCTTCCTGATTGTTTATATGAAATTGCTGATAGGTTCTACCTGCAAGCGTCAGAGATTGGAATCTACCCTCATGATTTATTCCCAAACCAAGCATCAAATATGTAATAAAATCATATTCCTGATCATCACTGGAAGCAGTAATATTATCATCGTACATTTCACTTATGCTCCCCATTATCGTAAAATCCCAACCAAATGCATATGCTCTTAGAAAAAGAAAAGTAAATGAAAGTAATAGAATAAGAAGTTTAATATAATTCATACCATATCATAATATCATCAATAAGTAAAAAATTTCAAAATAACCAAGAAGTATCAACTTTATCATATTAAAAATTCTATTGACATTAAGCTACTATTGAAATAATAATAATGTCAACTAATAAAATAAAATTAAAGAGAATATCAGATAACGGTTCAACTGACCGCGCTCAGGAAATAGCTAAAGGGTTAGTAAAAATACCCCAATTATACATATATCCAACTTGATAAGAAAGGAGTAGAACGAGTACTGAAAGCCTTGTAAACTCGTCCAAATGCTAATTTTAGGAATTAAGCATCCTGACATATATTATAGGCTTTCATAAAAATTAAATTGAAATATACAATTGAATTATATCAAAATATAATTTTATTTTTTCTACACAATGTTCCATTTTATAATAGGAGTAGGTTTCTTGTAAATAGAATAGATTGTAAAAGTTAAAATAATACTCACATTACTCAAGAAGACTCAATAAAATTAAACAATAGCCTATTGATATTCTCGAATCTATCAAAAGATTATAATACTATATGACGTTCCTTCAAAAAATTGATTTCTATAATATCGATACTGATTACAGTCAGTTACATACGATTATAGGCAAATATGGAACGCAAACTTTGTCAAAAGTAGTTTTTACTGTAGCGCCATATATAGTAAATTACTTCTTCACCTGATGCATAAAGATGTTTTCTTATTCAACAACTTTTATCTTGCTATAAGTGTTTACATTTAATAATATGTAATTGAATTGTACATAACTCCAAATCAATGATCTCTAAACTTATTCATATATATAATAACAACAAGAAAGAAATAAAGCTCTTTCTTAAGTATTGTATTGTTGGTGTTTCAAATACTATTGTTGGATTAGGAACAATACTAATACTATATAATATCTTTAAGGTTGACTATAGGCTTTCAAATATAATAGGCTATACTTTAGGACTGATAAATAGCTTTATACTAAATAAAATGTGGACATTTAGATCAAAAAGCGTATTCTACAAGGAGATAATTCCTTTTTTCCTATTTTTTTTAGTAAGCTATATTATTAACTTAGGAGCTGTAGTCTTTTGCGTTGAGATTCTATTGATTAACAAAAATATAAGCCAACTCATAGGAATGGTTTTTTATACTAGCACTAATTTTATTGGTAACAGATTATGGACTTTTAAAAATGAACTACTATAAGCGGAGAATATAGCAGGATATTTTGGCTCATACAGAGAATGATGTAATAAAGTGTAGCTCTGAAAGATTGTGCCCGATAATAATTTAGGAAACGAGTTTAACCTAATCCTATTGTTAGAGGTTTACAATCATGAGGGATTTTCCCCTTTCAGATTTGTTGGATTCAGAAAAATCTTATGATTCTCTTATCAAGATCTTACATCCCAATGTAAATGGCAACCTTCTCTCCCCCCCCCGAAGGTAGAGCTGCCTCATGCTAATTTTTGCTGAAATATTACGACTATGCACAAGAAGACCCCCCTAAATCCCACGAAGGGGGACTTGAAGATCTGTTATTGTTTGTTTTAAATTGTAATGATCATTTGTTAATTATGAATGCTGATATTACAACTCCGAAATATGTTAATTTGCTTGTAAGAGATATGAGTAAAAATATGACGCTCCCTAAGTAATATAAATAAAGTACTCCTTCGGTAAATAGAAATTATGGATCTCCCAATTTCACAGACTACTCCTCTTAAGGAAATTGTTATCCAGACTTGATCGCTTTTATATCTCTTTGTATAGACCTGAGTCCGCAAGCACATACCCTGTATGAAAGGTCCTCTTCTGTTAACACCGCTCCCTGAGTATAAGCTTCTCTTGTTATCCTTAATATCTTATTACATCTTGCTGCTGTTGTTGAAGCTATCTCGGCAAAATTATGTTCTTTGCAAAAACTCGAAGGATTTTCTCTTTATCTTATCATCTTCAGCATTATGTAATGTAATTATTATCTCTTTTAAATCAGTCTCTGAAATTTCCCGACCATGTGTCGCTTCAATCTTTGCTGCTAAAATTATCGTTTGGAAATGTCGCAATCCTGACCGATCATTATCAAATAAATACTTCTTTGAAAATTCTACAAATACTACTTGAGTTTCAATTCTTGATAAATTAGTATTCTTGAAAATGAAACTCGTAAAAAGCTTTCTTCGCTTTTTTATTTTAATCTATTAAAGCTGTCTCTACAGTTCGTTTGGTAACTCTTTATCATCTGGTATCTTTCATAAATTATACTCAGTCGACTTGAGATTACGAAAGTATAAAATTTTTATTATAGCTTAACTTCTGTAATTCTTCTGATTACGAGGAGTTACGGTTAAAAGTTGACTAATTTTGGATAAAGATTTTTCGCAAACCTATTTAGAATGAATATAAAATTCAACAATATTATTTCCGAAGGCGCTATATGACACATTTAAATCAATATATTTACGTCATTTGACGTAATTTTAATTTCAAAATAATTGGATTCAAAATGCGATAGAAGAGACCTTTGGAGTTTTTACCGAAGAATCGCCTGCTGTAAAATTAATAACTTGATTTATTTTAATGATTCATATATCATTTGTTTATAATAATAGTGATTTTCTATAGATTTCTATTTCACTTAATACAATTATATCAATGACAAGCATTTCTACCACCATATAGTTATGACAAATTCAGAATATATATTTTCCAATTATAATTTGAAAAATGTGCTTATTACAGGAGGGCTCGGATTTATCGGCTCAAATCTGGCTCTTAAACTTGTGCATCTTGGGGCAAAGGTCACGTTGATTGATAGTATAATCCCAGAATATGGTGGCAATTTGTGGAATATCGAACCAATAAAAGATAAAGTTCATATAAATATCTCAGATGTGCGTGATGAACACTCGATGAAATATTTGATAAAAGATCAGGATTATCTGTTTAATCTTGCAGGACAAACGAGTCATATTGATTCGATGAACAATCCGTATACTGATTTAGATATTAATGTACGCTCTCAATTGTTTATATTAGAGGCTTGTAGAAATTACAATCCCAATATAAAGATTATTTTTGCCAGCACTCGTCAAATGTATGGAAAGCCTCAATACCTTCCAGTTGATGAACGACATCCTCTATGTCCAGTTGATGTAAACGGCATCAATAAAATGGGAGGTGAATGGTATCATCTAGTGTATAACAATGTGTATAATATCTGTTCAACGGTTTTACGATTAACAAACACATACGGCCCTCGAATGAGAGTTAAAGATGCACGTCAAACTTTTTTAGGAATATGGATCCAACGGTTGATCGAAGGGAAGCCAATCCATATTTATGGTGACGGAAAGCAAATTCGAGATTTTAATTATGTAGATGATGTAGTAATCGCATTATTACTAGCGGGTATATCAGAAGATGCGAATGGAGAAATTTTCAATCTTGGAGCAGAAGATCCGATTACCCTAAAGGATACAGCTCAAATGCTTATTGAGTTGAACGGTAGCGGAAATTATGAAATAATCCCCTTTCCAGCAGATCGAAAAAGCATTGATATTGGGGATTATTATGGCGACTATCGTAAAATTCGCTCAAAACTAGGTTGGACCCCACAGACACCACTAAAAGAAGGACTTCGAAAGACAATCGACTATTATATAAATAATTCTGAATTTTATTGGGACTCAAATTAAAATTCATAAAGTTACCACTTAGAAAAGACACATGATTGTATTCAATAATTTTACTCGTCAATACGAATCAATTAAAAATGAAATTGATAATGCAGTTCAAAACGTGCTAAATAAGGGATGGTTTATACTCGGTGATGAGGGATGCCAGTTTGAAAATGAATTTGCTAATTATATTGGAGTATCATATTGTGTTGGAGTAGCTTCAGGAACTGATGCAATTACTTTGTCATTAATGGCTCTGGATATTGGAAATGGTGATGAAGTCATTACATCAAATATGACAGCTTATCCCACTATCACAGGGATTATGAGGGCTGGAGCAATTCCAGTTGTGGTTGATATTTCTGTAAAAGATGGACTTATTGATTGGCAGAAAATCGAGAAAAAAATAAATCACAAGACAAAAGCAATAATCCCTGTTCATTTATACGGACAGAGTTGTAATATGGATCCAATTTTACAACTGGCTGATCAAAATCATCTAAGTATAATTGAAGATTGCGCTCAAGCAGCTGGGGCAACTTATAAAAATAAATATGTAGGTTCAAATGGAACATGTTCCGCCTTTTCATTCTATCCGACAAAAAATCTTGGAGCTTATGGTGATGGTGGCGCTATTACCACAAATGATGAAAATATTTATAATAAATTGCTGCTGCTTCGGAATTATGGGAAAAAAACTGGTTATGAGCATACATTAAATGGTGTAAATAGCAGATTAGACGAACTTCAGGCTGCAATATTAAGAGTGAAACTCAAATACCTCAAACAATGGAATGAGAAACGTCGCCAAATTGCTTATTTTTACCAGCAATACCTAAATACTGTTGAATGCTTAGTTGAACATTCTTATGGTCAATGCGTTTATCATCTATTTGTAGTTAGAACTCATAAAAGGGATGATTTACTCATGCACTTAAAGAGAGCAAAAATTCAATCATTGATTCATTATCCAATTCCGATAAACAAGCAAAAAGCATATCCATATCAACAAAACGAATGTTTTGAAAATACAGAATTATTTGCGGACACTATTTTAAGTCTTCCAATTTTCCCAGAATTAAATACAGATGAATTAAAGACAATTGTGAAGGTTATTAATGAATTCAATTAGCACTAATTCGTTTATCTCAGTTGTAATTCCTGTCTATAAAGGAGAGGCAACTATTGGGAGAGTTGTTAATGAATTGATTAATACAATAACTGAGTTGTTTACAATCGAAATAATTCTTGTAAATGATAACTCACCTGATGATTCAGAGCATGAGTGTATAAGACTTTATCATCAATTTCAAGGCATCGTTCGATTTTTTTCACTATCAAAGAATGTAGGTGAACATAATGCAGTTATGGCTGGGCTTAATAAATCTCGAGGTGATTTTGTGGTTATCATGGATGATGATTTCCAAAATCCAATAACTGAAGTGAAAACATTAATCAACGCCGCAATCAATAATAAAAATGATGTTATTTATACTTATTACGAGAAAAAGGAACATTCACGTTTTAGAAATTTTGGGAGTTGGTTTAATGATAAAGTTGCTAATATCATGCTTAACAAACCACGCAATTTGTATCTTTCAAGCTTTAAAATTCTGAACCGATTCATCGTTGATGAAATAATAAAATATGATCTTCCTTATCCATATATTGATGGTTTAATTTTACGAACGACAGATAAGGTGGGAGTAATAAATGTCAAACATCAGAAGAGAGAGATAGGTGAATCCGGCTATACACTTAAAAAACTTGTCTCTTTATGGTTAAATATGTTTGTTAATTTTTCTATCCTACCGTTACGAATAGCAACAATTATTGGATTTTTGTTTTCATTATTTGGGCTCGTGTTTGCTATAATCACCTTTGTGGAAAAAATATTAAATCCAGAATTGCCAGTCGGATGGGCAACAATAACCATCTTTATTTCTATCTTTGCAGGAATTCAACTCATAGCCTTAGGAATGATTGGTGAATATGTGGGTAGAATATTTCTTTCTCAAAATAAAAAACCTCAATATACCATAAAAAAATCATTTGAATAGAATTATAAATAGTAATAATTATAAGGAAATAATATAATTGAGATAATATTTAAAATAAGATTTACTCCTTTGCCTGTCAAAGACAGGCGCTTGTAACTCTTGTGCTCGCTTGCACTAGATACATCCCTGTATGGTAGGATTAGAAGAATCTGTGATGTATGTAAAATCCAAGAACCGATATAGGTATAAAATAGCTTTTTCGCCCTCTACTTCCCTCTTTTTATCCTTACCCTCACCTAAATCCCTTCGGCTTCGCTTAGGATAGGTCTCGAAACCCAGCCTCTATGAATCCTTACATGGTTATAAAACCGACATTTTACAAAAAACGCTCATTTGAAAAATGATTAAAATTTCGATATGCTAAACCATAAACATAAAAAATCAAGCTTTTCAGAAAATTATGGTCACTACATCTATGTCTTATATACTTTCCCGAGAAAGGACAACAGGATTAAGATTATGATTTCTAAAAATAGTTATTTCAATCTTGTTAAAATTGACTTTCTTTTCTAATTTAAAATTATTAAAATAATATTTATAGGTTTTATCCACAACCCCATCTCTATACTTCTGAATTCTTATGGATTTCACAAAAAACATTCTACTATGAAAAGATGTATTTCCAATAGCCTTATCAACTGTAATATCAAAGGGCATACAGAAGTCATTTAATCTACCTGAAGGGGCATAATATTGAGCTACTCTCAGAACACTCTCATGAAAGATGAGAGCTGCATCTTTGTCTTTAATATTCACATCAAGATATCTAATAGCCCCCCTCAAATCGACCTTGCTATATATGGGATTATAATAATGATTGTATAGTGAGAATCCTGTTATCAATAATAATATTAAAATTGAGATAAATCTAGTATAGATATTCATCTTTTCAATTCCATGTCCTATAAGAAGCAGGTATAAGGGTAGAGCGTATAGGATATATCTAACATTAAATGGTACACTATTAGAGAAAAAGGCAGTTAAGAAAATAAAAAGTGAAGGTATAAAGAAAGGTATCAAATAGCCTAGCCTGTTCTCAATATCTTGATCCTTAATATAATATATAAAAGTACAAAGTATAAGATATAAAAGAAAAAGTGCTGAAGGAATAAGAATAATACCATATTCTTGAAAAATTATTTTCAAGGATTCTGCTCCATATAGAGCATGAAGTGACCTGATTTCCGTGATAGGAGGCCCGAAACTAGTTCCAACATTAAAAGTAAAAATTGCATATATTAAATCAAGAATACCAGTTTTATGCATACCGCCAATATTAGAAAACTCTGCATTAAAGAAGGCTAATATACCAGGAATATAGCTTATAGTAATTACAAACATACAACCGATAAAACTTATAAATTCTTTTGTATATCTCTTTATATAAAGTAGAAAATAGATACCAATTGCAGCAAATATATATATTGAATTTAGATGTGTCCATAACATAGATACTGCAATGAGTGTAAAGAGGATCCACGTTCGTAGAGTACTAAGTTTTAATATCTTGAGAAATAGAAATAATAAGAGAAGTGTTAGCAGCACCCACAATGAATACATCCTTGCTTCTTGAGAATACCAGATATGAAGGGGTGATAAAAGGAACAGTATAGCGCCAATAACAGCGCTTCGTTTTTTAAATAGCAACATCCCTATATAATAAAGCACAACAACAGATAGAGAACCATATAAAGCAGAAGGGAATCTAAGCGCCCATTCACTTAATCCAGCAATTTTGCTAAAAAGATATATGGAAAGATGACTCAAGGGAGCCATAAATCCTTCACTCATTACTGAACGATAAGCATCTTGTAGAGTAGTATGATTAATCTGAAAAGCCGTTGCACCCTCATCTTGCCAAAGACTCATGCTATCAAGATGAAACAATCGAAGGCATAGCGCTCCTATGAATAGAGATACAGACCATTGAAAATTGGTTAACGCTCTGTAAGTTGTCATTATTTATTACCTGGAAATATGTTATTATTATTTTCTGATATCATATTATATGTCTAGTGAATTATAAAACAACAGCAAATCAATAATTAGAGTACAAAACATATCTGTTCAATTGTCAAGGTAGTTTTGGTAAATTCATATTGGGTTTAATCATTTTAATGTTTACACTCATGCATATTTTGTCAGATTATCATATAACCTATGCTCCCTGATATTTCCATCTCATGCCAGTTTTTCCCATCCTATCCTTTATCAAAGGACGACACGCACTTTCTACATTCCCGCTTCCAATAGGATGCTCCTTTTCAATATACTCACTATATTTCATTCGTTCTTTATTATTTTCGAATAATGAAATAGTATCCGATCAAGATAAACATAAGCATCTGTAATATTCTTCTTCAAAAAATAACCTTGCTCAGCGGGCAAGGTTATTCATATTAGAATATAATTTATTTGTCATGTTTTCATAATAAAATGCTTACCACGAAAAAACTGTAAATAATGATTGCTTATTATTCAATAATTATCATATAATAAACTCAAATCATCACTCCCCCCAAAAGGAATAATATTACTCATTGATTTTTACTAATATTTGAATAGAAATAAATCATGTGCGGAATAGCAGGTATCTATAACACAAGAGCTCGAAATCCAGTCGATTCATCAGTACTAGAAAAGATGATTGAATCGCTCAGGCATAGGGGGCCAGATGAAACAGGTTTCCACATAAACAATGATATCGCACTTGGGCAAAGCAGGCTTAGTATAATTGATCTATCAGGCGGGAAACAGCCGATTTACAATGAGGATAAAACAATTTGCGTGACTCTGAACGGAGAGATATTCAATTATATTGAGTTAAGAGAACAATTGATTAAAAAGGGTCATGTATTTTCCACCCATAGCGATACAGAGGTTCTTGTTCATCTTTATGAAGATTATGGCAAGGACTTCCTTCAACATCTCAATGGTCAGTTTGGCATTGCGCTATGGGATGAAACGAATAAAGAGTTAATATTAGCGAGAGACCGCGTTGGAATACGTCCACTCTTTTATTCTATTTTGAATGATGGCAGCTTGTTATACGCCTCTGAGATGAAGGCCATTTTCTGTCATCCTGGGATAAAACCAGAACTTGATCCTCATGGCATTGATCAAATATTCAGCTTCTGGGTTAACATTCCACCAAGGACAGTATTTAAAGACATAAATGAACTTGCTCCGGGCCACTTTCTTACTGTTTCGCAAGGTGGAATTAAGAGTTACAAATTCTGGGATTATCAATATCCAGACGAAAGAGATTTCGAAGATAAACCCCTATCCTACTATGTTGAAAGATTGAATGAAAAACTATATGATGCGGTAACCATTCGCCTTCGTGCGGATGTGCCTGTTGCAGCCTATCTAAGCGGTGGCATCGACTCCTCAATCATCACATCGCTTGTAAAAAAATATCATAATAATGATCTTATTACTTTCTCAGTCGCATTTCATGATGCGGACTATGATGAACGCCCCTACCAGATGGAGATGGTAGATTTCTTAAATACTGACCATCGAATTATTGAAGCTGATTACAATAATATTGGAAATGCATATTCTGACGTGGTATGGTATGCTGAAAAACCGATGATTCGAACTGCGCCTGCCCCGCTTTATTTGTTATCAGGTTTAGTGCGGGATAATAACATCAAGGTAGTGCTAACCGGAGAAGGGGCTGATGAAATGTTTGGTGGTTATAATATTTTTAAGGAGGATAAAATCCGTCGTTTCTGGGCAAAATATCCGAATTCCAGATGGCGTCCCAAACTCCTCTCGTCATTATATCCCTATATCGCTAAGGATCAAAGGGCGGAAAGATTCTGGCAATTATTCTTTAAGAAGGGACTCACTGATACAGATAATAAATATTATTCCCATAACATCCGTTGGAATAATACCTCACAGATAAAACAGCTCTTCAACAACCAATTTAGAGAGTCCTTTGATGATAATCTGATATTTCAGGAATTAGAAGATTATATAAATCCGGAGATAAGAAGATGGCACCCGCTCTGCAGGGCTCAATATCTGGAGTCATCCCTATTTATGGCAGGATACCTGCTCTCATCTCAAGGCGATCGAATGATGATGGGTAATTCTGTAGAGGGGAGATTCCCATTTCTGGATCATAATGTTATAGAATTTGCAAACACCATACCGCCAAAATATAAAATAAAGGTGCTGAATGAAAAATTCATATTGAAAAAAACCTTTGAACAGATCTTACCCAGTTCAATTATTAACAGACCAAAACAACCCTATCGCGCGCCAATAAGTCAATGTTTTACAGAAAACAACAATATATCCTCATCAATGATATCTGAGAAAAATATCGATAAATTCGGGTACTTTGTACCAGAGAGCGTAAAAAATTTATTGAAAAAATTTTCACAAAAGGGTGGGAAAAATATCAGCGCACGCGATGACATGGCTTTGGTGGGTATTGTTTCTCTGCAATTGTTGCATTATCATTTTATTGAGAGGTATCAAGATAATTTTTCTACCCTTAGTATAAAAAAATAGGATGTGAATCTGGATTTTTCCCAAAATAGGTTACATCATCTATGATTTTAATCTTTTCGCCACGTAGAATTGAATAGAGGGTGCGCTCAATACCGATCCCGCCTCCAGCAGTGTCAGGGAAAATCGGTTTACCCGTTGAATCCTTCATTGAGGCAAAATATAGAAATGGCCCATACCCACCAAGTTCATCAATATTTTCAATATTCCCATCAACAATATTCGGGCGAGATGGCAGAACCCTATTATCAATTATTCTTTCGATAATCGGTTCAAAAAGCCATTCCCTGATCGCTCCTGACATGATCTCCTTTGCCGGCGCTTGCTTGCCTGACTTCGCGTCTATACTCTTTGCCAAAATATCATAATTAAAGATATTACGAGATTTAGCATCTCGTAGATTGACCTTAGATCCATTCTGAGATAGATACGGATAGATTAGATCATAGTTCTCCCTCAATAAACCTGTTATCCAGAAGAACTGGGCATCTGTCATCTTCCCAACCTCTTCTTCAAGTCCTCTTGCTCCAAATTTTGCTACACATTCGTCTTTATGGAAGCTAGGGAATGGAATCCTTGGCACCTCCAATATCACGCCAAGATCTTTTAGATTATCGCTATTTCTTTTATTCAATTCCTCGCATACATGAACCATCATCCTTTCAAAAAAATTCTTTGCCTTTCCCATATCTTCATCAAGGGCATCGAACACCATTGACACCTGATTATAATAATCATCAATGGTTATTCCCCTATTGCGTCTAAATTCAACATCCATCTGAGAAAAATCAGCAAGATATCTTCCCCTCTGTTCTCCAATAGGACTCTCGATCTCAAGACGGATATTCGGTGAATCAACAAATATGCCTTTAATGTCAGGATTTGAACATGCTAGGAACTTACTGTAAATCATGCTATGTGTTGTTAGGTACGTATGCCCCTTGTAGTCGATAGCAGGTGTATGTTCAATATCATGCGCCAATGGATCTGTAATAATACTCAGCATAACCTTTTCAAGATTAAAGAGCCCCTCATTAACAAGGAATTGATTCATGGCATTCACAAATGTAGTTCGAATTGCCATCACATTGAACAGATTATCGGATATCCATTTGCTCGTGTAATTTTCCTTAATATAATCCCCAAGGGTAGAACCTTCCTCGTTTATTGCGGATTGAAATCTGTAAAGATCTTCACCAATAGTCTTAATTTTATCTTCCATTTTTACATGCCCTATTCAAAAGGAATAATTTAATACGAAGTCCCTTCAATGATTTTCAATTCCATATCGACTTCTTGATTCTTAAATTCATTCTCTTACTGAATGCATCCTGAGGTGAAAAGAAATATTACTTACCCTCATCAAGATGAAGTATAAATTTCAATCATTTTTTTTATAGATGATAAAAAAGGGATAATAGTACAAATAATGGATGTATTCGCTACCTTTGACAGTTGTCATTCACCTTTATGCATAGGTGTAGGTTCAGCAAATGCAGGAATCTTATAATAATTCTATTCAAAACAAATGGACTCCTGCATTTGCAGAAAGTCATTTGACAATCTCTATAATACTCAGTTAATTTTACTTCTATGTAACAAAATATCCCTTTAATGCTTTGCCAATTATCCACATTAAAATAATGTTGTAAAATCAGTGCCCCTTTCAAGGGCTGCACTCATAAGCAAAGGAGTGAATGCCTATACCCGCCCATATGCTCGACGGCTGGTAAAACATTTGCCAACCCTGTCAGCACAATGACTATATAAGAACTCAAGAGTTTGTTTATTTTTTTCTTTAGGATACACTAAGTACATGGACAGAATAGTAAGTAAAAATATTAAAGAGATAACCTCTCTTATAAAAAAGAGAGAGATAACCTGTGTGGAATTGATAAAGGCTTACCTGGAACAGATAGTTAAATATGATCCTGTTCTGGAGTGCTTCATCTCACTATATAGCAGGGAGACTCTTATTAAACAGGCAGAGGAGAGCGATGCGCGGTGGCAGAACAAGGCTCAAAAAAGCCTGATTGACGGCTTACCCATAGCTATAAAAGACAACATCCATTCTATGGGTATTGCAACCACCTGCGCTTCTAAAATTTTAGAGAACTATTATCCCCCATATGACGCAACAACAATCAAAATGATCAAGGGAAAAGGTGGGATTATCATAGGTAAGACCAATCTGGACGAATTCGCAATGGGATCAACCTGCGAAAACTCAAGCCTCAAGCATACAAGAAATCCCTGGGATTTAAACAGGGTACCTGGAGGTTCATCAGGCGGATCTGCAGCGGCTGTGTCATCAGGCATGGTTCCCCTGGCCATAGGAAGCGATACCGGGGGTTCTATACGGCAGCCAGCAGCGTTTTGCGGGATTTTCGGTTTAAAGCCAACATACGGCCTTGTTTCACGGTATGGATTGACAGCCTATGCCTCCTCATTAGATCAGATTGGTCCTTTATCCAGAGATGTATATGGGATTGCTATTCTGTTGAATGCAATAAGCGGGTATGATAAAAATGATTCCACATCCCTGGACATACCCTCAAAGGATTATACAGCTAAATTGGATCAGGATATAGCTGGAATGCGCATAGCAGTATTGCCGGAACTCTTCCAGGAGGGAGTGTCTCCGCAAATTCGGGAGCAATTTAAGAAATCCATAGGGATGTTAAAAGGGCTGGGCGCTCAAATTGAAGATGTTTCATTTAGCGCCCTTCAATACGCAACCTCTGCATACTATTTTATTGCAACAGCCGAAGCCTCTTCAAACCTTTCCAGATATGATGGAGTAAAATACGGCTATCGAAACAGCAGGCAGAGTGATTATCAGGAGATGCTTCGCATGACGCGTTCAGTCGGTTTTGGAAAAGAGGTTAAAAAACGAATTCTTCTGGGTAATTTTGTGCTTTCTTCAGGGTATTACGATGAATACTATAGAAAGGCCCAGAGGGTGAGGGCTTACCTCAGAGAGGAATTAAAAAAAATATTTGAGACATTTGATGCTATTGCCATGCCCACCACCCCTGAGATAGCCTTTCCCATTGGCGAGAGCCTGAAAGATCCTATGAAAATATATTTGTCAGACGTTACCACAGTACTGCCCAATCTGGCGGGACTGCCGGCGATTTCAGTGCCTTCAGGTATGGTTAATGATATGCCTGTAGGTCTTCAGTTGATGGGCAGGGCGCTAGAAGAAGAAAATCTGCTGAAAATTGCTTTTGCCTTTGAAAAGCAGCTCAGAGATGAGTTCATACCCCCTCTCGAAGAGGTGTTTGCTGATAAGGATAGAATCGTCTGCAAGACAGGCGCCAGGGAAGAAGGCGGGAGAGAGGAAGCAACCTCAATATATACACAGGAAGATATTAACAAAATATCCAAAACATATATGCAAAGAGATAAAAATTATTCTGACAGGGTATATTGTAATGATCTTGAAGACTATGTGAATAAAGATATTAAAATCGCAGGATGGATTCATAGAAAGAAGAACCTTGGCGGCATTGAGTTTTACGATTTAAGGGACAGGAGTGGTTTCACACAGCTTGTTATTGAGGGGGATGGACTTAAGGAACGTTTAAATCTCGAAACGGTTGTTGAAATCTATGGGCAAGTGACAAAGGAAGAGCGTAGTCCATATAACAATATTGAAATAAAGGTAAAGACAATAAATATTATTGGCAGGGCTGCTAATGATCTGCCTATCAGCATTAATAATAACTCAGGCAACATAAATCTCCCGACAATACTTGATAATAGAACTATTTCAGTAAGGAATCCGAAAATTCTAAATACATTCAGAATCCAGTCAGAGATAGTTAAGCTCTTTGGAGAATACCTTTCAGAACATAAATTTATTGAAATAAAAACACCCAAGATCATTTCTTCCGGAACTGAGGGGGGCAGTAATATATTTGAGATAAAATATTTTGGAAACTCAGCATTTCTAGCCCAATCGCCACAGTTTTATAAACAGACCATGGTAGGGAGCGGATTTGAACGGGTATTTGAGATCGGTCCGGTATTCAGGGCAGAGCTTCATAACACAGTGAGACATTTAAATGAGTATGTGAGCCTGGATTATGAAATGGGATTTATAAAGGATGAGCAGGATATTATTGATATGCAGGAAGGGCTTATAAAATACATTTTCAAAAAATTGAAAGAAAAGTTTGCATATGAATTAGAAGAGGCTGGTTCCCCAATTGATTTGCCTGAAATCATTCCCAGAATTCACTTTCTGGAGGCCCTGGAAATTGTAGAGTCATTCGGTATAAGGGATATGGAAGAGGGTGACATTTCACCTGAGGGTGAAAGGGTTATATGTGAATATTTTGAAAGGGAGAAAAACTCATCCCTTGTTTATATAATCGGTTATCCTGTAAAAAAGAGACCTATGTACACAATGCCCGATGAGCGATTGCCTGGTTACACCAGAAGCTTTGATTTGCTCTACAATGGAATTGAAATTACTACAGGGGGACAGCGGATTCATGATTATGATATGCTCAGGGAGAATGTTTTAAGTTTTGGCTGCAATCCACGTGATTTTAGTCATTACATGGATATCTTCAGGTTTGGCATGCCGCCGCATGGCGGACTGGGTATGGGATTGGAAAGGCTGACAATGAAAATTCTAAATCTGAAAAATATTCGAGAGGCCTCCCTCTTCCCGAGGGATATAAATCGGCTATCCCCATAGATAGATGGAAGTTAATAATGAAAGAAAAAGGAACAATAAATATTGAGAAACTGATTGGACTTGCAACTTTTGATGTAAGCGAAGAAGAAAAGGGTCAGCTCGAAAAGGAGTTAGAGGATTTTTTGGAATATGCCAGGGTAATCAATAATGCCCCCTGCCAGGACATGAAACCGGTCAGTCATGCTGTTTACAAAGATCCCTATCTGCGAGAGGATGAATCTGAGACATGGGCTGATCTGGATATGCTCATTAAAAATGGTCCATCCGTTCTTGGTACAAATTATATTGCCCCTCCCCAAAAAGGGAGGACAGGAATTGATGAAAAGTCCCTGGAACGGAATGTAATTACAGAGAAGGGCATTGAGTATGAGGCGGTAATTGGATTAGAGGTGCATGCCCAGTTGAATACGAAGACAAAATTGTTCTGTAAATGCTCTACTGAATTCGGCAGGGAATCAAACAGCAATACCTGTCCTGTATGCTCCGGACACCCCGGTGTATTGCCTGTTCTAAATAAAGAGGCTGTTAATATGGCAATACTTGCCGGGCTGGCTGCAAAATCAACAGTAAATAATCGCTCCATCTTTGCCAGGAAAAATTATTTTTATCCTGATTTGCCCAAGGGTTACCAGATTTCCCAATTTGAGGAGCCTATCTGCAGCGGCGGATATGTTGATGTGGAGGTCGATGGGCCTGTTAAAAGGATCAGATTAAACCGCATCCACATGGAAGAGGACGCTGGAAAGATGGTTCATGTGGGAGCGCCAGGCATCTGGGGATCAAAGGCGAGCGCTATAGACTTTAACAGATGCAGCGTTCCTCTTCTCGAAATTGTCACTGAGCCGGATATATCAAGTCCAAAGGAGGCCAGGGAGTATGTTATGATGATACGGGCCATACTGGTTTCCCTGGGCATATGCGACGGCAATATGGAAGAGGGCAGCCTGCGCTGTGATGCCAATGTGTCTATAAGACCTGTGGGAAGCGCTGAACTGGGGGTTAAAACTGAAATTAAGAATATGAACTCCTTTAAGGCAATTGAAAAAGCCCTGGATTATGAGATTGACCGCCAGAGGAAGATGAAAAAAGCAGGCATTCCTATTGAACAGGAAACAAGATTATGGGATGATAGCGCTCAGAAGACATATCTGATGAGAAGTAAAGAGGAATCCCATGATTATAGATATTTCCCCGATCCTGATCTGTTGCCCCTTGAATTAACTGATGAATGGATCAATGGCCTTAAAGATAGATTACCCCTTTTGCCTCTGGAAAGGAAGAAGACATACAAAGAGGAATACGGCTTTAACAATGACGAGGCCCGTTTATTCATGATCAATCCGGACTATGCTGATTTCTTTGAGGAGGTACTGAAGATCTATGATAAGCCCAGAATACTGGCAAACTGGTTTTTTAGTGAGATATTATCCTACATTGATAACGATATTCAGAATATGCATATTCAACCAGCAGATTTATCAGAGTTTCTCAAGAAGATTAATAGCGGAGAAATAAGCGGCAAGATTGGCAAGGACGTGATAAAAAGGGCCTTTGCCACGAATAAGGGATTGATTGAGATTATTGACCAGGAAGGGATTAAACAGATCATTGATCCAGATGCTATTGAGAAGATAGTTGATGAGATTCTTGAGAAGAATCCATCCCAGGTTGATTTGTATAGAAGCGGTAAGACCAAAATAATGGGCTTCTTTGTTGGGGAGGTGATGAAAGCCACTAATGGGAAGGCCAATCCAGGGATGGCAAATGAGATATTAAGGGAAAAGCTCAGTTAACAGCAAAAATTCACAAATATGGACAGCCAGCATCATCATCTATTGATGGGAAACCTCGTTATCGTTATGCGGAATTAAATATCTGTCGTATGCCTCTCTAATTCTATGCTGATAATCCTTTAGTTTACTCATAAATTGAGGGGCTTTTGCATCAATACCAAGCATACTTTTTGCCAAAGCCTCCAATTTTACTGGATCAGCAGGCAATGAATGAACCTGCCTGTCTTCATACAACTGCAGATAATGCTCAACCTTTCTCAAAAAAATATATTCCTCCCTTAGACTTTTAACAACATCCTGATTTAAAATATTGATTTTTTTAAGAACAGTCAATGCTTTGAGGGTATTTGCCTCTAACAACCCTGAATTGGATGGAAGATTGATTAGCTGAAGACCCTGAACCAGGAATTCGATATCCCGTATGCCACCTATACCGTTTTTTATATCAATTCCTGATAGAATTCTTGATGAATTTTCCTTAACCGCTAATGAACGAAGCCTCCTGATTGATTCGATCACGCTTTTATGGGTAATCCTGTTATTATAAATCTCTTTGACTTTATCAATAAATTTATATCCCACTGGGAGATTCCCGGCCACCGGGCGCAGTTTAAGCAGCGCCTGAATCTCCCAAAGATCCGCTATGTTGTTATAATAATCAACAAGATTTTCTATAGAATATGCCAGAGCCCCTGAACTACCATAAGGTCTTAATCTCAGGTCAACCCTGTAGGCATGCCCCTCCTCTGTATGTGAGGATAAATCAGATAATAATTTTTCTATAATCGTTGAGTATATATTTCCATAAAAAGCTTCATCAGACTGCATACCCGTAGAATTGTCACCTGCATCATAGATAAGCATTATATCAATATCAGAACTATAATTGAGCTCATTACCACCGAGTTTTCCAAATGCCATGATCGAAAAATTATTTAAAATATTATCCCAGTGAACAGATGCATCCTCAGTATTCAATAAAGATAGGTTAATTCCGGAAACCACATCAATAAAAGCCTCTGCCAGAACAGAAAGGTCCTCTGTTATATCTGGAAGCGGCATATTCAGGCATATATCCCTTGTTCCTATCCTCAGGATTTCCCTCTTCTTTATTAGACGAATACTATTCAGCCAGTCTCCATGTGACTCAGAGGACTGGTAAAGCTTTTTTAATTCATCTTCAATCTCTGTTTTATTTAATGATTTGTATAGATTTTTTGGTAGGATAAGCCATTCAAGAAAATCAGGATTTTTTATGAGGGTATCTGACAGATATTGACTCGTTGAAAATATGCTTAAAAGGATATCCAATTTCTTAGGTTGAGACAACATTTCCTGAAAATGCCTGACCGGATCAGATATTACATCTATAAAACGTTCCCAATTGTTCAGTGCCATATCAGGATCAGGTTTATGCAGCAGTATATCTGTAGCCAGAACAGCAATCCTTACAAAAAGTTCCTGTTTGTTGCCACTAGCTAGATTCTTAAGATTGACAATCGCCCTTTCAGGATTTTTAAAACCATAATCTGATAAGATTTTTCTGGATATCGAATCAGAAAGATCCTTCGACAATATCAAATCTGCAATATTTCGCACATCGTCTCCAAGAAGTATAGTCCCACCGAAATGTCGTTCAATAAATGTTCGAACCATGGCAGATCTGGTTTCAAATTCTATATGAAGCTGCTTTACCTGGCTCAGGTCTCCTTCAACTTTATACCCCATACGCCGAGCGAGATGGCCATATTCGATTGAATCAATTGAAGGTAGAAAGAGATCTTCTACGGAACCCCTGAGCATCCTGAGACCATTTATTAACTCTCTGAAAAAATCGTATGCTCCGATAACATCGACCACCTCAACCCATTCCAGGATTCCATGCTCGGCTAAAGCATTCAAGGCATCATGAATGCGCGGCGTCCTCAGAGATAAATTCTCTCTGCCGAACATTATCTGCAAAATCTGTACAGTATATTCAATATCCACTAACGCGCCAGGTGAGTATTTTGCGTTTATTCTTCCCTCCTGCGTCTTCTCTATAAATTGCTTACGCCTGAGATTATGAAGCTCCTTTATATCAATACTATTTGTTGAATAAATAAATTCATTTCTTAAACGAATAAGCTGCTCTCCAAAGTCAACGTCACCCCCCACAGGACGCATGCGCACCAGCGCTAATCTCTCATAAGAATGAGCGTCTCCTCCAGCTCCATAGTATTTGCAGAAAGAATCTAGACTACACGCGAGAGGCCCGTCAATCCCATAGGGACGAAGACGTAAATCGAGACGAAAAATTCCCTCTTTTTTTGCTTTAATAAAACCGATTATCTCTTTAACAAGGCGATTAAAAAAATCCGAATTCTTTATTGAATCTGTTCCATCAGTTTGGCCATTGTCGCTATAGACAAGAAGAATTTCAATATCTGAGGCATAGCCCAATGCTGCGCCCCCGAATTTCCCCAATCCAAATATACAAAATTTATCATACAAACCTGCTACAGTTGTTGGGTATCCATAGATATCACTTAGATGCTTATATGAATATCCTGCCACAGTATCAATAACAACTTCCGCAAGCATAGTTAAACGTTCGGAAAGGATACGAAAGTCTGTTTCAGGGTTGAGTATATGATCAAGATCAATATGAAAAATTTCTATATCCTTGAATTCATTCAGTATCCTCCGTTGTTCCCCCCTATCCTCAACCCCCTTCATGGCCTTGGACAATCTATCCGAAATGGATGAAGCGGTTTCTGTAAATCCTTTTTTCTCACCTTTAGCTTCTAAAAGCGGAAGGATGGTCTCATATTGAAGTCGAATAAAATCCTCCCATAGAAAATCGCTTGCGCCTAAGAGTCTTGCAAGATCTTTCATCAAATGTGGATTTGAAAGTATCTCCAGCCAGTTGCTCTTCTCAGGAAGGGACAATATCTCACTTGTAAGATACTCAAAACGTGATAGGGCCACATAGGGATCCGGGGCAGTCCCTATAAAAGAGGTAAATTGTTTTGTCAGCAATACGGATAATTTAATTCTATTGATTGTATCTTCGTTTTCTATCTTGCTGCCCAAGGAATTTACAATTCTGAACTCATCAATAACCTGCATCTGGATTGTATCTATATTAACATGCTCAATCTGGACATTCTGCATGCTGAGTGCTGTTGATAATGCATAGAGGAAAAAGGGGGTATCCTCAGAGACGACCCTCATCTCTGTGTAAAATTCATTTTTGTTATCTATTTCAATTTTTACTGGGTATAATATCGATTGGCATTCTGTAATATTTTCCAGCTTTCTGGCTGCCAGTTCATTTACACTCCTCCTTGCAGCAGATAACCCGCTATCATCCTTTTCAATCAATTTAAAGACTGAATTGAGACAGTCGGTCAACTCATTGACCCAGATATGAGAAAAAATCCCTGTAGAGAGTCTGCCATAAAAGTGATCAATAATAATTCTTTTATTAGTAGTCTTTTTAAGGGCTGCTGAAGGATTTTTCTTAAATCCTGGTTTTGGAGTGTGGGGAGAAACAGAATCCTTTTTGTAGGTAAATATTTTACCAGAAATAATCCTATAATCCAAACTTGAGAGTATACCAGTAATAAGCGAAAATACAGCAGGATAATCTCTAGCTATCACTGTACATGTTATACATTCATCAGATGATAAATTGGTTATTACCTTTACAGGATTTTTATAAGAGAGTTCAGATACTGCCCTAAGGTGATCAAATATATTATTCCTTGAAAAATAATAAAAATAATCGCTTTCGAGCCTTGCCAGGTGATCATTTATTATATTGTCATCAATATCCGGACATGCGGATTTAATTGTTTCATAAGTAATTATTCTTTTCATAATGATTATTTCACTCAATTTACTATTAAAATCAAGTAAAACAAAAAAGGGGCTTTAAAGTCAACACGACTCATAATAATGCCCCCTATTAGTCATATCAGATTTATCCAAATATTAGATATCGTAATACATCGCAAATTCCCATGGATGAGGACGAAGATCAAGCGCCTGTACTTCATTCTCCATTTTATATGAGATCCAGGTCTCTATTACATCTCTTGTAAAAACATCCCCCTTTAAAAGAAATTCATGATCATTCTCAAGTGCTGCCAATGATTCTCTTAAAGATCCGGGAGTAGTTGGCACCTCTGCCAATTCTTCAGGAGGCATATCATAAATGTTCTTATCTAAAGGCGATCCTGGTTCAATCTTATTCAGAATGCCGTCAATAGAAGCCATCAGCATTGCTGAAAATGCAAGATATGGATTACAACTTGGGTCAGGGCACCTGAACTCAAATCGCTTTGCCTTCTCTGATTGTGAATACATAGGTATCCTCACAGCAGCGCTTCTGTTTCTGCTGGAGTATGCCAGCTTTACAGGCGCCTCAAAACCTGGCACAAGCCTTTTATAGCTATTGGTCGTGGGATTAGTAAATGCTAGCAATGCTGGAGCATGCTTTAATATGCCGCCTATGGCATACATCGCAACTTCTGACATCCCTGCATATCCGTTCCCAGCGAATAAATTCTTGCCATCCTTCCAGATCGACATATGTGTATGCATTCCGGTTCCATTATCATTAAAGAGTGGTTTAGGCATAAATGTGACAGTCATATTATATTTTCTTGCCACATTTTTGATAACATACTTATATTTCAGTAGTTTATCGCCCATCTCCACAAGTGGCGAGAATCTCATATCGATCTCACCCTGACCGCCTGTGGCAACCTCATGATGCTGAGCCTCTATCTCAATGCCAAGACTTTCTAATATGAGCATCATTTCGCTTCGAATATCCTGAAGACTATCCGTTGGAGGTACCGGGAAATATCCCTCCTTATATCTTGGTTTATAACCAAGATTCGGATTTTCTACACGACCGGTATTCCATCTCCCTTCAACTGAATCGATGAAATAATATCCTTCATGCTCGTTCTGATCAAATCTGATATCATCGAATATAAAGAATTCAGCCTCAGGGCCAAAATAGGCGACATCTCCAATACCCTGACCTGTCAAATAGTTTTCAGCCTTTTTAGCAATATTTCTAGGATCTCTAGTGTAATCCTCCCCTGTGACTGGGTCTGCAATGTTGCATATCATCACAAGGGTTTTATGCTCGAGGAATGGATCAATAAAGGCAGATTCTGCAACAGGCATGACAAGCATATCCGACTCATTTATTGCCTGCCAACCCCTTATACTGGAACCATCAAATCCAAGGCCATCCTCAAACATACCTTCATCTACTTCCCGCGCTGGAATAGCAAAATGCTGCCAGAGGCCAGGGAAATCCATAAATCTAAGATCGATTACCTTTATATCTTCCTTCTTAATTATACTAAGTACTTCAGCTACACTACTCATATCGTAACTCCTGGGTTATACTATTATTACTATTTATGTACATAATTTCATTTTCATGTTAGGAGTCAACATATACAAAAATAAAAAACAATATTGCTTAACAATTTTACATTATAGAAATAATATCAATTCTTCACCCCTTTCAGACCACCAAGATCGATAAGCTTAAATAATACAGAGAAAAAATATTCACAATAAGTAAATGCAATTACAATAATGATCAATAATCAATTCTGTACATACTCTTCTATTACAAACTTGGCAAAATCGAGGGAACTTGTGAATGCTGGAGAGATTGCATTCAAAATATGCACGCTGTTGCCATCTTTTAATACCATAAAATCCGTAATAAGCTCTTTTTGGCTCCAGTCAACAAGTTGAGGCCTTATACCTCTCTTCTTCGTTGATTCTATATCTTCTGGCTCAATCCCCTTTACAAGACTTCGAGCATCGCGATAGAAAAATGGCGGGTAATACTTTTTTGGTTCTATTAAGGCGATCTTCCTGAACTTCGGATTCGTAAAAAAGAGACAAGCCTCCCGAAGTGATATTTCAAAGGCCTCAATGTCTATACCCTTCACTATTCCATAATTTTCTCTTCCGAAGGCTGGAATGGCCGTAGGTCCAATATAAACATCACCACTGACATTTTTAGTATAATGAACTCCCAAAAAAGGATTCCTAATATCTGGCACAGGGTATATGTTCCCTTTGATTGAACTTGCCTTTTTATTACTCAATTTTTTATAAATTCCCTTAAAGGGTATCAACTTATAATTTAATCCGACCCCAAAATCATAAGAAATTATATCACTATAGGCTCCTCCAGCATTAATAAACATATTAAATTTTATCTCCCCTTTATTTGTTACAGCGATATCATCACCTTTAACATGTTTGAATTGGATTCCCAATAATATCTTTACTATTGATGAAGAGGTGAGATCATTATAAAGGCTGGTCAATATTTTTTTTGGATCCACTACAGCAGTATATTCTGAGAAAAGGGCTATTCCACATGTCCTAGCATATGGTTCTATCTCCTTAAGCTCCCTCTCATCAATTAGTTTAACCCTTGCTCCATTCTCCTGAGCTCTATAAAAGAGTTCATTTAATACAGCTATCTCACTCTCATTCTTGGCAACGATAACCTTCCCTGACTCTAACAATGGTAAATCCTTCCCTCTACAATACTCCTTCATTAAAAGGTTGCCCCTTAAACACGACCTCGCTCTCAAGCTATCAGGAGTGTAATATATACCAGCATGCAATACCCCACTATTTCTCCCAGAGGCATGCAATCCAATTTCTTCTTCTTTATCTATCAATACAATATTCTCATACCCTTTTTTCAATAATTCCCTTGTAATAGTAAGGCCGATTATACCCCCTCCACATATTAAAATATCTGCTGTAGCTATTCTTTTCATACTATAGCTTCATGTTATTTATTAAGTTATCTTGAAATCCCAATGTACTTAAATATTTATTGACATTTAATTTTAATCCATTTAATAAAGGCAAAATAGGCTTATTCTCTATAATTATTCTATCTCATTTTGTTTACCTCCTTAGATAATAATAACATCATGAGCAAATATTGAATAATTTATGCTACATTAAGCTAGAGGATAAGCCTTCTTTTTATACCCTATACTTTCATTAGTACCTTCTTTACTAATTCATAAATATTTCAGAATTATCTCAATATCATACTTGCTTTCCCATAAATAAAGTGTTAATATTTATTTGTGAGATCAATAAATGGATGGTATTCAAATTTTAAGTATGCAGGTATAGTCTTTTGTTTAAACTACAAATTTTAAATAGTTCCTATACTATTTTTATAAAAACTCCTATATATTGATCCTTATTTATGAATAATAGAATAAAAAAAGAATGCTTAGTATAATAATAGTCAACTACAAAACCTCAAGAGATATTAGCATCTGCTTAGAATCAATAGTAGAGAATGAGAGAAATTATTCAAACTATGAATTCATAATTGTGGATAACAATTCAGACGATTCGGGACTAAAGAACATAAGTGAAAATTATAACTTTGTCAACATAATTTATGCACCTAAGAATGGGGGATTTGCGTACGGCAATAATATTGGCATTAAAGCTTCTTCTGGTGATTGCATATTATTGCTAAATCCGGATACATATATTATTGAGAATAATAGCATTGAGAAATTATACAATCATTTAAAACAGAATCATGATATAAATTTTATTGGCCCACAGCTATTGTATCCTGATAAAAGTAATCAATCCTATTACCATCCCAAATCCAATTTAACGCTATGGAGATTATTCTGTGAAAGATTATTTTTGCATAGAATGCTGAGTAACTCAAAACTCTTTAACTCATATTTTATGACATACATGGATTATAAAAAACCAAAATATGTAGAGCAGATTAATGGCGCAGCCTTTATGTTTAAACGAGATGTTATTGATAAAATTGGATTACTAGACGAAAATTATTTTATGTATTTTGAAGAGTCTGACTATTGCCTACAAGCAATAAAAAATGGTTATCGATTGCTTTATTATCCCTATAGTAGAATAATCCACAAAGGTGGTTTAATTGCTGAATCTAATTGGGTAAGATCCACAAGGGATTATATAATATCATTTAAATACTATTTCAAAAAAAATTACAATAATTCCGTCTATTTTATTGCTATGTTACTTTTTTTTATTGGCACTATGATAAGGATAATTACTCTATGGTTAAAAGGCAATAAAAAATATAGTTACTACTTATTTTATTTAAAATATTTATTTAAAACATGAAATCATTAATAATTCTTCACTGATGTATATATAAAAATATAAACTCTAATTCAATATAGAGCCGAATACCTTTCAAGGATAGGCATAATAAAAAAGGAGAAATAATTGACAAAATTAGCTTTAATAGCCTCATCAGGTGGTCATCTTTTTCAATTATATAGTTTAAAAGAATTTTGGAGTGATAAAGAGCATTTCTGGGTAAGTTTTCCTACCCAGGATGCAGAATATCTCTTAAAGGATGAACGTGTTTATTGGGCATATTATCCAACAAACAGAAATGTTATAAATCTGATTCGTAATATATTCCTTGCTCTTAAATTATTAAGAAAAGAACGACCAAATGCTATCATTTCAACTGGAGCAGGCGTCGCTGTTCCATTTATTTTCATTGGGAAAATATTAGGGATCAAAACCATTTACATCGAATCTATTACGAGAAATCAAGAGTTTTCAATGTCAGCGTATTTAGTCTATCCATATGTTGATAATCTATTGGTTCAATGGCAAGAATTGGCGGACAAGTATAAAAAAGCTCAATACCATGGACGTGTAATATGATTTTTGTAATTACAGGAACAGAAAAGTTTCCTTTTGATCGTCTCATTCAAGAGGTTGATTCATTAAAGTCAGATAATATACTTAAGGATGATGTCTATGTACAATTAGGATCATGCAAGTATGAACCTATCCACTGTGCATGGGATCGATATATTACTTTTAATGAAATGAGAAATAATATCCAGAAAGCAGAAACAGTAATTGCTCATGCAGGCGCTGGAACAACCCTATTATGTTTAGAATTAGGGAAAACACCAATTATTGTTACTAGACTGAAAAAGTATGGAGAGCATCTGGATGATCATCAAGTGCCATTTGCGCGGATGATGCAAAAGTTGAATTACGTGATTGTAGCTTATGAGGTAGGTGATTTAAGAGATTGTATTGAAAATCTAAATGCTTATAGTTCATCAGTGACACAATTTACTAAGGACAATACAAAGTTAGTAAATCACCTAAATTCCTTGATTCAGGCTTGATGGATATATTATCTGATCTTCCAAATAATTACAATTCAGATAGAAAGATCAAAAACTGCTCAGCGATAATTTTACGTCCCTTTTCGTTTAAATGACCGCCATCATCAGTATACTCGGGTATTAGAGAATATGAGTATTTCCCTCCTTTTTTTCGCGCTTCTCTCTGTCCCTTCGGATAGGTGGATTCGAAACGCGCCAAATCAAATATTCTATTTTTATCATATTCTTCTCTCAACAAATCATTGAACTGGTTTCTAACAATATTATGATCACGACCAATAATGCTCTTAATAAACGCCTTAGGCCCTTTAGCTTCTCTCATCAAAGGTACTGTAACATGAATAAATAGTGTTTTAGGATACCTGTTCTTTAAACGCATCATTGCGGATTTATAATAATTGAACACTTCATTAACATTGGTATCATTTAATATATCTACATAACAGAATTTGAAAAATGCAATATCAACCTTATCGCCCAAACCCTTCTCCATTAGATTAGTAAAAGCGTCAACTTTGGATTTTGGATCCTTGTTAATGCCATTTTGTGAATGAGCAAAGATTGGGCGTTTGAAATCTTCAATATTATCTGTTTTAACTATATTCAATTTGATTGATGAATTCTCCTTAATTATGTCATTTATTCCATCAATAATGTTGAATCCCACTGACTGGTGTCCAAAATATATCCTTTTTTCAGTAAGCTTCTTCAATAAAGTATTGGGAACCTCTCCAATGGATCTATTAGGAATTATTTTCTCGTCCATCTTCTCTCCTTTTCCACAACTGAATATTAATAAGCTAAAAATCAAAGCTATCAATTTAATCCTTTTTCCCATAATCACTCCACCTATTTATTATACTTAAAAATACAATATTCAAATATGTTATCTAAAACCAAATTATTTGCTATGAATATACTGTTATTGATTAACTCATAAAGTGAAATTATACTACATGTCAATTAAAAAATATTATTGAGGGCCTGCACAGTAGTTTTCGGTTCATGTAGCGTTTTATGCTACAACCCCTAGCGAAAACCCTGATAAGTTTATCATAATTGTAACCATCTAATAGTAGAATAATATACGATTAGCCTAATTGTTTCCCTTTATTAAAGGTTTCAATCATGCATGAAGTCACATTATTCGCCCCATGAGCCGTAATTTTTTGATAGAGACAAACAATTCAATGTTTTTTATAATGCTCTTTGTAAAAAATTTGCTTAGTATTAACATGTATATCAATGAAAATCTAAAATTTGCTAATTTCACAGACATATCAGTCTGTAATAATTATAATTTTTATCACATATTGTAGCCATAGGCATAGCTGAGAGAGGGAAAACAAGCAAAGGATGATTTTATGGATTAAATTACTTGGAGTATGTTATGTTAATGATCTTTTGAAAAGTATTTTCTTCATAAGTGGCGAAGCACATGTTTTTAAAAGACCCATTGAAATACTATCCTATAATAAATCAACGGTAAACGAAAGCCATTAAAATCATCATGCCGGATTCTCCAGCAGAAATAAGTATAAGTGATATTTTAGCATCAGTCTAATCGAAATTCATCGGTTCCTTTAAGCGCTATTTCAATATATTGATCATGGTATACAATAGGACCTAAATGAGTACCAGGTAGAATTCTCAAGGTAAGCCGTGTGCCACCTGCGACTTCCTGTGGATAAAATTTTGTCCAGAATTCTTCAATCACCTTCCTGGTAATATTTTTATAATCATCAACTCCAATGATTTCAGCAGGATCAAAAAGAGTATCGTCTTGCGCGAAGACAACCACAATATTCTTCAGATGACTAACCGGATAATTGCTGTCATCGATGTATATGGATGCATCTTTCGCGTCTCTAAAATTCCTAAAAGGTTTCAGGCAATTGAAGTTACCAAATAGACATGAAGAATATGAGCGAAGTGAGTCACCAACAATCCCTTTAGTTAAACCCCAACTTGAATCAATTGTATCTCCAGGATGAGAAAAGAACCTAAGGCCAATATTACAACTCTCACACATAAAATTCCCTGTTATGCATACAGGACCAATACAATTCTTTCCACCCCATTCAATATAACCAGCAGCACAAAAATGAACTAGACTAACAACAGCATCAGGATATGCATTTGCGAATTGTCTTGATATAATACCTCCATGTGAATAGCCAACTGCTAATATCTTTGCATTAATGATAGTATCCATTGATAAAACTGATAAATCTGTATTATTTATTACAAGCTTTAAATCTGTTAATGGTTGATAGCCTTCAATTGAGATTTTTTTTTCATGCAACAGATATCGTACAAGCTCCATCAATATAACCATCTTGCCAGAATCACCCCGCCATTTTTCGTTGCTTCCGTATGGTGTGTCACATACAGGAATAATTATTATCCCTGATTTGGTTTTCATAGCCATTTCAGCAAGCAGGTTAAATCCGTTATTCGGCCTTTGGGCATGGCCATGGAAAAATACTATGACCGAACCTGAGAGATGACCTCTCTTTCTATCAGCTTGCTTTTCCTCATCTGTTCTTGTGTCAATAACAATATAAAAAATATCTAATGGTTCATTATTAAATTTGACCTTAAGGCATTTATAATCGATTTTTTCAGGTCTGATTCTTGTTGAGGCAGATAATGTAGGTGATAATAAAATGAAAATAAAGAGAGGTAGTAAAAATAATATTATTATTGGTGTTATTTTATACATTTCAATTTATAAAAGGTTACAAAGCGTGTTAATTCAAAATTAGGTTATAATTCTCAATATAAAAAAATAACATATGTTATTTGAAACAATCATATCTATATCTGATGAAATAAATCCCTTAAATGGAGAATAATATATTCAAAAACTTAAAGTTAAAATATTTAAAAAAGTCTGATCGTTTATGGATGTTTGATAAAAAAATTGTTATATTTAATGATTATAAGTTTTTCTCGTAACAACTATGATATAAAACGGATATGAAGATTCAATGAAAAAATCGAAATAAATTACTATCTTAATTTTTATTATAAAAGTCCCATTTCATTGAAGCGGGACACCTTCACCTACAAATTCACGCAGTCTATGCACCATCACTTCCGCATTCTTTTTGCTATTTCTCTTAACGAGGAAATATGGAATAAAAGTACCGGCATTTATGAAATTTGAATATTGCACCTCAACCCAACCGGAATACTTTTGGGATGATTTAATATTCCATCCACCTGCATAATACTTCATGTCTCCCTTAGTGCGTTTCCATTTTACCTGATAATTATCATCATCTATTGAACGCTTAACATTAAGCACCTTTTTGCCCATGGCAGATTCAAATTGGTATTCCCATATAATAGTATTTGCACTGACCTGCTGAACCAATGTCACTTTCTTTACAGCAGGGAACAACTCAGGCAAGTAGTCAACGTCCCGAATCCATTTCCACACATCCTTAAGCCTAGCTTTTACTAAAAATGTCGACCTGATACCCTTTATGCCTTCATCATTTTTTAAATCTTCGATTATAATTTTAGTATCCGGCTTAATAGTTGTTTCGCTTGCTGTCGCTTTGTCCTCATTTTTATGTTGACTCAATTTCATTTCCTTACTCTCGGCATAAAGAGAGATATCCAAGGCCACAAAGCACAAAAGAGATGTTAGCAAACATAATCTATTTAACAATATCATAACTCTTCCTCCACAATCATTATTGATAGGGATGAGATTATCAAAGATATTAAAAAAGTCAAGTTGAACCCATGAATTGTATAATTATTTGTGACAACAATAAGCAATAGTCATAATCAATAACGATGCTACTTGGCCTTAAGGTGAAAGCTTTATTCCCTAAATTGAATATTCGAAATGGAGTATAAGCAATTCTTAATAGATATGCTTCTCAAGAAGTGACATGGTTCGAGGCATATCGGATGGCTTAACTTCCATAGTAATAGTAGAATTATAGTTTTTCCCCTTCAGCATGGATAATATACTAGGATAATCGACTATCCCATCGCCCAGAGCAAGATGAAGATCATCCTTTACGCTTGTGCCGCCATGATTGTCATTAACATGTATGTGATCAATCTTATGAAATACGTTTTGCATGAAGCCGAAGGAGGTGTTTTCTTTTGATAGCAATTCTCCATGACCTATATCCATGGTCATTCTGAGGTCTGGGATTGCGTCAAAGGCTGTAGAAAAGCTCTCATAACCTTCAGTTAGATTTTCAATGCATAGCACCACCTTGTTCTGCTTCGCATATTCTACCAACCCCGATAAGAGTTTAATCTTTGCTGATATGAGCGATGGTTCTGCCCATCTCTTATCCATCCAGAAGTGAATTGTGCCCTTATGAATATATAGCTCCCTGGAAAGCTCAATAAGCCTTTTCATCTTCGGTATAAACCTCTCTTCTAAAGCCTTTGTATCAACAGGATTACCCTCATTGGGATAGTGGGCAAGATAATAGATATGGTACTTCTTCTTTAATTCCAATAACTCATCCAATTGCCGAGAGACCTCCTCCGGATCATCCAAAGATATCTCAGCATAGGGATACTCAAGATTTCCCACCTCATGTATCTCTTCAATGTTATGAGCCCTTCCTCCAATGACAACCATAATAACTCCCTGTTATATTTGATTGAATTTCTAAATCCTGCTCAAAAAAATGAGGTAACATCCTAACTTACCAATTAAAGATATATTTTTATAGACATATATATACATAAACAATTATTTCGTTACAGTGATTTGCCATTCATGTTCATATCTGTCATTACTCAAGACCTTAATCTTATTCCCTTTGATAATAAAAACAGATTAATGCTCGTAAAAATTACCGCAAAAAGAAGTAAAATCACAACGCTTGTTATAACATTCACATCAGAAAACCCATGAAATCCATATCTAAATCCATTAACCATATACAAAATCGGATTTAGCCGAGATAACCTCTGCCAAAATTCCGGAAGACTGTGAATAGAATAGAATATCCCTCCCAGATAAATCAATGGAGTCAGAACAAAGGTTGGGAAAATAGACACATCATCAAACTTCATGGCAAGTATTCCATTTAACAATCCGCCTAAGGCAAAGACGATTGAGGTTAGTAAGATAAAGAGGGCTATGATATTAATATTATAGATACTCGGTTGAGTGAAAAATACTGATATAGCAAAAACAATGGCTCCGACAAATAATCCGCGCAACACCCCGCCAAAGACAAATCCCCCTATGATGACCCAATTGGGTGTGGGTGACACCAACAACTCCTCAATACTTCTCTGAAATTTTGAGCTGAAGAATGAGCTGACCACATTCACATATGACCCATTGATAACCGCCATCATGACAAGCCCTGGTACAATAAATGACATATAGCTTATACCATGTATATCTCCAATTCGAGAGCCAATAAATTTTCCAAAGATTATAAAATACAGGGTTTGTGTTATCACAGGCGGCAATAATGTCTGCATCCATATCCGTATTAGACGAATTACTTCCCTTCTTAATATAGTCACAAGGGCGATAATCTGTTCACCTAAACTCATTCAGAGTTAACCTCTTAATCTATGAAATCCGATTATAAATAGCCATTACAATCCAATGTGCTGATCTTAATCAATAATAATATTAGGGTCTCAAGCTTTAGGAGTTGTCCTCTTCACTATTATCTCTAATAAATGCTAATCTTTAAGTGTATTTAAAAACATCTTCTCCAATCGATTCTCTTTAGGTCGTATATCAGTAACATAAATCCCCAAATTGGATAGTTGAATAATATAATCATTTATAGACTCATTCCTATCCAATTCAATCTCAATAGAGTTATCATCAACAATTACAAAATTTAGATTCTGGACATTATCCAGCGGTTTCATCTGTTTTACTGTGATCACATAAGTAACTTTATCCAGCGATTGTATGAGATGACCAACACTATCATGATGGATGATTTCTCCACTTTTAATGATTGCTGCATTACGGCACATCTGCTCAACCTCTTCCAGATAATGCGTTGTCAGCAGGATTGTAGTGCCATTTTGGTTCAGTTCGCGTAAATAATCCCACATGCTGTGTCTAAGTTCAACATCAACACCCGCAGTCGGCTCATCTAGTATAAGTAGTTTTGGTCTATGGATCAGGGCTCTGGCAATCAACAAACGGCGCTTCATACCTCCTGATAAGGTTCTGGATTGCATATGGCGCATTTCCCATAACCCGAGTTTTTTAAGAATAATCTCTGATTCAGCAATCGCCATCCTCCTGCTGATGCCAAAATATCCAGCCTGGATGACCAAAATATCATTCACCTTTTCAAAGATACTAAAATTAATCTCTTGAGGGACAACACCAATACTCTTTCTAATTTTTGCTCTACGATGTCTATTATCCAGATCATTGCCAAAAATTTCAACTTTGCCTGATGTTTTGTTCACAAGCCCAATTAGAATGCCAATCATAGTTGTCTTGCCAGCGCCATTAGCGCCTAATAAGGCAAAAAAATCGCCGGCAGCCACATCTAAATCTATATTCTTCAGGGCAACAGTTCCGTTAGCATAAACCTTGGATAGATTTCTAATTGTAATAGCGTTCAATCTAAGTAACTCAAACCAATATTATTTGTGTCAGATTATAAAATAATATATAAACGAGACAATAAAAAAATTATTGATAAGTTACGTTTATGAGTAAATCCATATTATTATGGATTCTCTAAGAGAGGGGGAATTGAGTCTATCCAGAAATAAATGATTTTAATTGAATAAGTATAATTCTCAACATGACTAACTTTAGTATAGAAGGACTAAGTGCTGAAATGATTCTTGAAAACATAATTTGTTATTGCATTTCTTGATTTGAAAAACCACTATGCATATATATAGTGATACAGCTTCCTATGGAAGCTCATCTATGAATAAGTTAATAAATTAAGAATTGCTATTGTATTTTTATTTATCGTCATAACGCATTACAACATCCACTGAATCAGACGAGGAAAGGTTGAAAGCATTGTTGGATATTGGATATGGATTGAAAGCAGCGGTGGGATTGGTGGATGGTTAGAGACACCTAATTCAACCGGTGAATCTCGCAGAGTCGTGTTTGAAGCTAATGGTGTGGTTTCATTCTACACTAATGAATATATGTAATAGTTTAGATAATATCTAACATTTCGATAATAAAACTGACACTTATTCCCCCCGGGGGGAATAAGTGTCAGTTTTCGCAAAACAAAATTATGAGGAGTGTCAGATATTATCTTACTATTACAAATTATCATAGGAGGAGTAAATATGAGATACATAATTTTCATAATATTTATTTTAACAACGCTTTCAAAAATCTCTAATGCTCAAGAAATGAATGAGAATGAAATAGACATATTTTCTTTAGGATTTGGAATTGAAACAGGCTATAATATTTGCTCTGATGATATGAAACAATACAACCTAGAAAAAAGCTCGGGACAATATGAAGCTACTTTATATTGCAATTTGGGATGTCATTTATTTATGGATATCTTTCCATTATAATGGATCAACACTAATATAGTCGGTGAAATTAATCATTTCTCGGGTTTTGATAACCCTACAAATACTTCTGCATTAATTAGATATTCATACGGAATACTACCTGGTTTTGCATTCTGGTTGAATAAAGAAATGGCTTTTATTCTAAATTTTGGAATTATGTACCACAAAATGCAATTTGATGTTTATTCTGCTAATGACCATGGTTTTAGGCTGAAAATTTCTGGTATGGCCTATGATATTAATGATCAAATTACTGTCATAAAAGGATTAAAAGCTTTTATTCTATATGATTATGCATATGCTAAGGACGGTGATTTTGAAATAGACAGTAGTGGCATAATATTTGGTATTGAAGTTATGATATTATAACTTATGATAGATTTTAATCGGTTTTTTTAAAGCGCGATGAAAATTAATCGTAACTTCCAAGAAACTTCAATGTGTAAAAAAATGGAGAAATTCTGATATGGTGATACGTTGGGTGTGTACTGAAATTGTAGAAAGTGAGAGGAACTTTAGAAAGATAAAATTGCTGTTTTATATAATTTTTCTCTCCTTAAGCCTCTCCTTTATTATATTCAAATGATGACCATTACATATTAACTTTGTTATTATTCTAACAGGATCTTCAAATATATCCAGTTCAAATGGTTCTTCATAAAACTTAGCAACCATCCCTCTTTTATCTTTTGAAAACCTGCAAAAAACCAAAACCTTTGGTTTTAAGAGGTCCTTAGTACCAAGTTCTTTAATCAAAGCGAGTTCCTGAGAATTCAATTCACAGATGTCACCTACCGCGTAGGTTGACAGGTTATTACTCAAGAGTGATTCCATTTTATTGATAAAATTGCTCACAAAATTATAATCAAAATGAAAATTTATGGAATTTACAATCGACTTTAGCGCATCAGAGGTGGATAAGGCATCCCTATAAGGTCTTTTTGATGTTAATGCATCAAATATATCACAAATTGAAATTATCTTTGAAAATACAGGCAGATTATTATAAGGTAATCCATAATATCCATCCTCTTGGAATTTTTCATGATGAAACAGAATTGATTGCTGGACAATCGGATTTCGTTCCCCATTCCTCTTTATAATCTCATATCCAAGTTGAGGATGTCTCTTCATCTCTAACATCTCTCTTTTACTCAACTTGCCTTTTTTGTTGATAATATTCAGGTCTATCTTCATTTTACCAATATCGTGCAGATATGCTCCAAGCGTTAAATTTTTCAGTTCATCCTGAGAAAAAAGACCGTGCTTTTGCGCAAAGACAGCGACTAATATTCCCACATTAACAGAATGGCTATAGGTATACTCTTCATATGATTTTAGGTCTTTTAGAAGATTAATCACATTATATTTTGTTTTATTAAGCTCATCTAAAATCGTCTCTACCGTCTCAACCGCCTCTCTATACGTGGCTTTGCTTAACACCCCTATTGACTCAACTTCTTCCAAAATACTCTTTGTTTTGTCACGAATGAGACACAGCTTCTCTTCAGGAATAGCAGGCTCCATTTCGTTAACATTTACCTCATTTTTGTCAATATATACATAATTCCCATATGCCTCCCTAATAGATTTGATCTTACTTGATGAAAGTGGGGTTCTAGCATCATGCAGCTTTTCGCCATTCTCAGAATATATATTGTAAATGAAAAAACTGTCCGGTCTAATATAGTTGATATCCAACTGTGTCATTTTGAGTAACATAGCGATTTCCTATTCATTAACTATATGTATGTAAAATACATAATAGCATACCATTGTCTAGCATGGACACTAACAATACTATTAATTCACGCAAAAGTTAGACAAAAGGGAAGTTGAAATGGAAGAGGCAGATTATACTTACCATATTGATTAAGGTAAGAACTTCTATTTATTTCTAAGACTTATATATGATATACCTATTTCATAGCATATCCATTAGTAACTATACATCAATCTCTTTCATTATCATTGTGCAAAATACAGAACTAATTATTCAGTATTTAGTAGTATATTTAAAACGAGTAAGAATTAAATGTTCACTTGTAATAATATTACTATTAACTTAAAATCGTGATGGAGCCCTTTCAAGACTGGATATCAGCTTAATAATACCGCCATACCCTCCATTTCACTATTTAAATATATATCATACAAAAACGCTGGTCAAGCAGAAAAGTATTCACATTAGGGTTGTGATTTTTGCCCTCTTTTATTCCAGTATTATGTCTAAATCTATATTCTTTATGAATAGCTCTTCTATATTTCCAGTCTTACATGCAGAGACATCCACCTCATGATCATAAGGCAAAATTCCCAAGAGGGGAATATCGGATATTTCCTTCAATATCTCTGGATTAGTCCTCTCCGCTATACCAGCATTTATTTCATCATACCCGCTGATAATAACCCCCCTAACCTCAATGCCATTCCTCATTGCCTCTCTAACTGTTAAAAGCGTTTGATTAATCGTACCAAGAGATGGTCTTGTTACTATGATGACTGGCAAATCCAGCTCCCTAATCAAATCCGTCACATAGTAGTCCTCGAGTATGGGAACTAAAATGCCCCCAATACCTTCAACCACCACATAGTCATGTCTAGCGCAAAGCATACCATAGGCTTCCCTTATTTTACCTATATCAATTTCTCTCTTCTCCAGCCTTGATGCAACGAGAGGCGATAGGGGTAATTCCAGAGTAATGGGATTAATATTAGTAATTTCATCAACACACTTTATTGACTCAACAAGAAACCTAACATCATCGGATATGAGTTCATCCCTGATCCTAGCCGCTCCTGTAGCAACAGGCTTCATCACACCTACATCCATGCCTCTTGCTTTAATCGCGCATGCAAACCCAGCAGCAACAATGGTTTTGCCAACATCAGTGTCAGTGCCAGTAATAAACATACCATTACTCATTTTACATCTCCCTCTAAATTATAGATAGTCTTCGACCAACGTCTTGAAAAACAGTTAAGGCCCTGTTTATGTGTTCATCATTGTGTGAGGCCATCAAGCTTACCCTTATTCTGCTCATTTTTTCAGGAACTGTAGGCGGGCGTATTCCCGGAGCATAGATCCCAGCGTCAATCAAGGCTTGAGCAAATTTCATAGTTTGACCTGTATCCCTGATAAGAATAGGCACAATGTGGGTTTGGCTCCCCATTGTATCATATCCTAAGTCATGCAATCCCCTAATCAGCATGCCAACATTTCTCCATAGGGATTGCCTTATCCCTGGTTCAGAGTCTATTAGATCGATAGCCGCAATAGAGGATGCGCAAACCGATGGAGGTAAAGCTGTGGAATAGACAAAGCATCTAGCCCTGTTTTTCAGATAATCTATCAGCACTTCACTACCCGCGACAAATCCACCCATACCACCCAAGGCCTTGCTGAAAGTCCCCATCTGTATCAGATTCTCGCTATTACTTATATTATAGTGCTCCGCTGTTCCCCTTCCGCCTTCGCCTAACACTCCAGTTGAATGAGCATCATCCACGATTACAAACGCGTCATACTCTTCGGCAACCCTTAATATATCAGGAAGGGAGGCGATATCTCCATCCATGCTGAAAACACCGTCAGTAATAATAATTCTCTTCCTATTTACTTCATCCACAAATGCTTCATCATCCTCTGATAACATATGCCATAAGGCCTTAGCATCCTTATGGGGATAGATTTGTATATCAGCCCCGCTCAACCTGCATCCATCAATGATGCTGGCGTGATTCAACTCATCGCTCAGGATAAGATCCCCCTTGCCTGCAAGAGAAGTGATTAAGCCTATATTAGCCATATATCCAGTAGGGAATACAATTGCCGCTTCACAATTTTTAAATTGTGCTATCCTCCTCTCAAGCTCTTCGTGGATATCCATATTACCAGAGATTAGACGGGATGCACCTGATCCTGTGCCATATCGATTCAGGGCATGAAGGCTAGCCTCCTTCAATTTCGGATGAGTAGCCAATCCCAAGTAATTGTTGGATGAAAAAAGGATTAGTTCCCTGCCTTCTATTACTACTGTTGGATTCATAGGGCTTTCAATCCTTTTGAGGATTCTATAAAGCTCCGCTCCTTTTAGCTTTTCAATCTCTTTGCGCAAAAGCTGATCCAATCTCGAATTCATATACAATCGCTCCAGCTATTTTCTATTATCACATTCGTTAACCTATAGGTAAGGATTATATCAATAAATAAAAACACGTCCTTCCAAAAACCATGAACAAATACAATAATATGATTAGTTTTCTGTCGCAACCCTAATTGAATCAAATACAACATAAATCAATTCTTCCAATTCATCCATTTCAATGCTTAAGGGGGGCATAAGTATAATCACATCGCCAAGAGGTCTAATTATAACCCCTCTCTTCCTAGCCTCCATAATAACCCTAATGCCCATCTTATCCCCTGGATGGTATGATTCTTTTGAATTTTTGTCAAAGACGAGTTCTATCCCTACCATAAAGCCAAATTGTCGTATATCCCCCACATGCTTCAACTCATTAAATCTCTTTAAGGCACATTTAAGAAAATCAATCTTCACCTTGAGCTTATTAAGGATGTCATCATTTGTAAAAATATCCAGACTAGCCAAGGCTGCTCTGCACGCTAATGGATTCCCGGTATAGGTGTGCCCATGATAAAAGGTTTTGAACTCATCGAATTCCCCCAAAAATGCATCATATATTTCATCAGTTGTAACTGTAGCTGCTAATGGAAGATAACCGCCTGTGATACCCTTCCCTAATGTCATAATGTCCGGTCTTACATCCTCATGTTCACATGCGAACATCCGTCCAGTCCTTCCAAATCCCACTGCGACCTCATCAGCTATCATTAAGATTCCATATCTTGTACAGAGTTCTCTTGCCCTTCTCAGATAACCCTGTGGAAATACAAGCATGCCAGCCGCGCCCTGCACAATAGGTTCAATGATTAGAGCCGATGTCTCATGATGATGTTTTTTAATAGTATCCTCTAAATGGGCAAGACATGCTATATTACAGGAAGAAAACTCCTTCCCCAGACTACAACGATAACAATATGGAGATTCAACCTTGATTACTTCAAAAAGCAGTGGTTCATAAATCCTGTGAAAGAGATCAATCCCTCCAACGCTAACCGCGCCTATGGTATCTCCATGATAGGCATTTCGAAGTATAATATACTTCTTCCTAACATGTGATCCACCTGGTCTCTGCATCCAATATTGAAATGCCATTTTCAAGGCAATCTCAACTGCAGTGGCACCAGCATCTGAATAAAAAACCTTATTTAATCTCTCAGGTGTAATCTCCACCAGCCGTCTCGATAGCTCTATGACAGAGGGGTGAGATAATCCAAGAAGCGTAGAATGGGATACCCTTTTAACCTGATCTATTATTGCTTCATCTATCTCCTTACGGCAATGTCCATGAATGGTTACCCAGAGAGAGGATATGCCATCCAAATATCTATTCCCATATATATCCCAAAGGTATGAGCCCTCCCCTTTTTCAATGATCAGTGGTTTTTCCTTAAGATAATCCTTCATCTGGGTAAAGGGGTGCCATACATATTGCTTATCATCCCTTTCCAATTGTAAATTTCTACTCTCATCCAACATACTCTTCTCCGTTATTAAATTTTGATACAATCACTCTCATTCTTATAACAAACATAAATGACTGTTAGCCTATCTTATTATTCAGTCAGATGCTTTCCGCTCTTACGGGGAGTCAGCATTAAATCCTTGATCAATTGTAGATCTTCTGCTGGATCACAACCTGGTGTTGTAAGATAATTGCCAATCATCACTGCATTTATACCAGCAAGATACATAAGAGCCTGAATGCCTCTCAGGTTCTTATATCTTCCTCCACATACCCTTATATCCATTTGTGGATGAATAAATCTATAAATTGCCAGGGTCTTTAATATTTCCATTGGCGGGATAGGTATACTATCCTCCAAGGGAGTACCTGGAATAGGATTTAAAAAATTTAATGGGATAGAATCAACATCCAACTCCTTTAGATCAAAGGCCATTTCGATCCTCTGGAGAGGGCTCTCACCAAGTCCAAATATCCCGCCAGCACAAACTGAAAATCCAGCCTCTTTTGCTATTCCTATCGTATCCACCCTATCTTCAAAAGAATGGGTTGAGCATATCTTTGGGAAAAAACTCCTTGATGTTTCAAGATTGTGATGATATCGTTCCAGTCCTGCCATCCGCAGGCTCCTTGCACTATCTTTTGTTAGTGTTCCCAAGGATGCGCACCTTCCAATCTCTATCGTCTGGGAGATGTCTTCAATAGCTTTGCATATAGATTCTAAATCAGTTTTGCCATGAATATCCCTTCCGCTGGTAACAACGCTAAATCTGTCTGCCCCAAATGCTTTGGCCTCCTTTGCCTTCTCTATAATGTCTTCAATGTTTGACAAAGGATACCTATCGATCTGTGTGTGATGGTGAGCAGATTGAGAGCAGAATACACAGTCTTCACTGCACCTTCCTGATTTTGCATTCATTATGGCGCAGGTCTCAATATTAGCGCCCTTAAATTCATCACGGATGATGTTTGCAAAATTGATTAGGGTTACGATGTCACACTGTTTTGTAATCTCAACTAATGGCGCCACCTCTTCAAATGAGAGATCATCACCCTTCAATACTTTTTCTGTTAGTTTCGAGAGAACACTTAGCATATCAAAATCCTACCTAAAGCTAAAATTTCATAACAATATGTGAAGAGCGCGGCTTATTGTCAACCATTTAAGCATATGAGGTTTACAAAAGAACGAAAAAAATATGAGTACAACGAAATTCATTTCAGCCCTTGATCATTGACACAGACTCCTCTATCAATAAGATATATCATAATAACTATTCCTTCAGCCTTAAGGACACGTCACCGCTCAATATCTTCTTCCTCTTACCCATATTGTCTCTAAGGATAAGGCATCCATCACCGTCCACTGATTCAGCAATACCCTCTTCAATTTTATCAAAGGATATAATCCGCACGGGTTTGCCTATCACTAATGAGTGCTTATTCCAATCCCTCCGAATCAGATCAACCTTGCCAGCCTTTAGCAACTTATAACTCTCCTCAAGTTCCTGAAGGACGGATTGAAGCAGGCTAATTCTTGAAACCGGCCGACCTGCTACATTGGATATGCTTGTGGCAATATCCTTGATCTCAGAATACCTGGAAGAATCAAAATTGACGTTAAGCCCTATTCCAACAATCGCGAAGTTAATCCTATCCTGCTCCGCATTCAATTCTGTAAGTATTCCTCCTACCTTTTTGTTTTCTATATATACATCGTTTGGCCACTTAATCTGCGCCTTTATATTAGTAGTGCTTTCGATAGCCTTGACAACTGAAAGTGAAGAAAGCATGGTCAGATTAAATACCTTTAAAGGCTCAATATTTGGCCGAAAGATTACAGACATTAAAATATTCTTATATGCTGGGGATAGCCAGCTCCTATCCAGCCTGCCCCTCCCCTTTGTCTGCTCCTCAGCTATAACAACCGTACCCTCCTCTGCTCCATCTATTGCCAGATTATTGGCGATAGTGTTTGTAGATTCAGTCTTAATATAATAAACGATGTCATTGCCAAAAAGGTTTGTGTTTAGATTATTCTTGATCAACACCGGCTTTAGAATATCAGGACATGAAACTAAACGATAACCCGATCTTGGATTAGCATCGATTCGGAATCCTTCCCTCCTCATCTTTCGGATATGCTTCCATACTGCCGATCTAGATATGCTTAGTCTATCAGCGACCGACTCGCCAGAGATATAGTCATCAGCATCCATAATGAGGCGCAATATTTCTTCTTCAATATTAATCATAATTCATATCTCACTTTGTTTAACTCGTTTACAAATTCTGCCACTTGGAATTAATGATAAATTTTAAATTAAATTACATTATCTGACTGCATCATCTTGATGCTTCTGCACAACGTACCGGTTGTCTCTTTTAATCTATAATCATACTTTCTCACAGTCATCAGCTATCGAACCTTACCCTGTACAATCTGAGGCTGTTGGTAACGACCGTTATGCTGCTCATTGACATGGCAAAGGCGGCCAGCATCGGATGTAGATGTCTCAGAAATCCAGGAAGCATCTCAAAGGGATACAAAGCGCCCGCTGCGACGGGTATCAGCGCTAAATTATAAAAAAATGCCCAAAACAGATTCTGTTTAATGATCCTCATAGTAGCCCTGCTTAGTTGGATTGCCCATGACACGCCCTTAAGGCTGCCGCTTGCAAGTACGATATCAGCAGTCTCTATAGCGACATCAGTGCCGGTGCCTATTGCCATGCCCACATCTGCCTGTGCCAGTGCAGGGGAATCATTGATGCCATCGCCTACCATCCCCACCCTTTGTCCCCTGTCTTGAAGGTCCTTTATTATTGAGGATTTATCTTCTGGACGAACATCTGAGATAACCTCATTTATGTTAACTTGCACAGCCATGGAATCCGCAGTCTTGATATTATCACCCGTCAGCATAACCACCTTTAATCCGTGCCTCTGAAGATCAGAAACAGCCTCCCTGGAATCAGGCTTCAGCCTATCAGCAACCGCTATTAGTCCCGCAGGGTCTCTCTCAATGACCACAATGATTACAGTCTTCCCCTCATCCTGAAGAGCATGAATAACCTTCTCAGCCACACTAATATTTACATCCAACTCATTAAACCAGTCCGGCTTTCCAGCAATGACAACCCTCCCGTTTACTTTTGCCTGAACTCCAAGACCACTGGATGCCTGGAATCCCTCTGGATCATAGAGAGAAATTCCCCGATTCTCTGCCTCTGATACAATTGCCCGCCCCAATGGATGCTCGGAACCCCTCTCCACCGATGCCGCTAGTTTTAGAAGATACCCTTCATCGCTTATACCAGGATCAAGCGGAATAATATCCACGACAGCAGGTTTGCCGACAGTAATGGTACCGGTCTTATCGAGCACAACCGTTTCCAGCTTTGCGGCCATCTCCAGAGCCTCGCTGTTCTTGAAAAGCAGACCCCTCTCTGCACCCTTCCCAGTACCGCTCATAACAGCCGTTGGCGTTGCCAATCCAAGAGCGCACGGGCAGGCGATAACGAGCACGGCAACGAGTCTTATCATTGCTGGCACAAATTCTCCACCAATCACCCACCACAGCAAAAATGTCAATAATGCAATAATAATTACTAAAGGCACAAATATAGCGGCAATCCGATCCGTTATTGCCTGAATGGGAGCCTTGCTCCCCTGAGCCTCTTGTACCATCCGAATGATCTGTGACAGGGCCGTATCCCGTCCCACCCTGACAGATTCGATCCTTAGAAACCCATACTGGTTAATGGTTCCACCAGAAACCCTATCACCTACCCCCTTATCCACTGGAATCGGCTCTCCGGTCATCATGGATTCATCAATGGCCGAATCTCCCTCAATGATCACACCATCCACAGGCAGGCTGTCACCGGGACGAACAACGACAATATCGCCTACTCCTACTTGAGAGATTGGGACCTCCTCCTCCTCCCCTTCCTTCAGGATTGAAGCTGTTTTGGGACGCAATTCCATCAACCTTCGGATAGCGCCACCGGTTCTGCCCTTGGTTCTCGATTCCAGCATCTTTCCCAACTTAATCAATGTAATAATGACAGCCGAAGTCTCAAAATATACATGTTCTCCGAGCAAGGGATAGAGCATCAATGCAAAAGAGTATATATATGCAACTGATGATCCCATAGCCACCAACACATCCATATTAGCGCTACCATTCCTGATGCTCTTCCATCCACCTGTGTAAAAATCCCATCCTGTGTAAAATTGAACAGGAGTTGCTAAAAACAGGAATAGCCAGTTTACCCATTCAGAATAGGACCATGCCCCCAATATTCCAAAATCTCTTCCCATGCTCAAGATGAAAAGTGGAATTGTAAAAAGAATCCCAAGGAAAAATTTGCGGGTTTGACTTTTTATTTCACCCTTACGCGCTAGGGATTCTGCATCCTCCCCTTCAATCCCTTCATTTAGGGGAATAGCTCCATAACCAGCCTTTTCAATAGCAGCGATAATCTCATTAACTGTTGTAATGGATGGAATATATTGAATAAATACAGTCTCAGTAGCAAAGTTTACAGATGCCTTTATCACCCCCATAACCCTTTTCATTAAGGTCCTCTCAATGGTCACAGCACAATTCACACATGTCATCCCAGTTACTATCAATTCCACGCTGGATGTCACCACACCAAAACCAGCATCAGCAATCTTGGCAATGATACCATCTATTCCAATCTGTTGCGAATCATAAGCAATAGATGCCTGCTCTGTGGCAAAATTAACATTCACCTCCTTAATCCCAGAAAGCTTTCTTACTGCTCTCTCAATATTCATCGCACAATTCGCACAAGTCATTCCTATAATGGGCAGGTTTACTCGCATCTCTGACATTTGCTCTTCCCTTAGTCTTCAGCCGGATAGTTTATTTCCCTTAGTGTTTCCTTAATCTGATCCAGGTTGGCAGGCATACCCCATTCAACTGCTATCGATTTCTTTTCAGAATCTCCCACTACCCTTGAGACTCCATCAATTCGGCTCAGTTCATCCTCAATAGCCTTCACACAATGCTCACATGAGATATTGGGTATCACAAATGTCTTTTCCTGTGTATGAGTTGACATAAAAACCTCCCGCTTATTTGATTTAACTTATAATCCAAGCATACCATTTATTGACAGATTACAATTGCTTATATTTTTCAGCAATCCTTATTCTCTCCAATATGGGAGGATGGGTATAATAAAACCATACAAATAATGGATTTGGCAAAATATAGGATCTATTAATTCTCGTCATACGCGTCTTCATCCTTATAAAGGTATCCGGATTTTCGGTAATATTGATCGTATATTCATCAGCCCGTCTCTCCATTTCCCTGGATACGTTATTCCCTATTGGCTTGCTTATAAAAATGATAAATATCAACAATATCAATAAGAAAGGATGGCCTTCCGGCCGCATAATGCATTTAAGGTCTTTACCAGTAAAGTAGGTGGATAATATATTTAAGAGCGGCAATGCGATTATGATACCGACAGTACCAAGGGCTATGCCTAATAACATATGCTCTTCTATATAATGGCAGAGTTCATGTCCGATTACTGACAATATCTCCTCAGCCTCAAAATTATTTACAAGCGTATCGTATAAGTATATTCTTCGATCAGCGCCGATTCCAGTCATGTATGCATTAATTGCTGAGCTGTATCTACTTTTATTTAATACATAAATATCCTCAATATCAATGTCAGATCTATTTATTAGTCTATTTATCTTGATCCTCAATTCATTGTCAGGCAGTTTTGTGGAATTGTAGAATATCGGTGTTATGAGACGAGGATAAATTATTGTAAATATTAGGCTTAATATGAAAAAGGCTATAGGGATATGTATAATAAACCGTTTAGTTTTAATTATTACAATTGCAAGGATTGACAAAGATACACATATCAGTAATAAATAGATTAGAGTTGCTGAAAAATATCTTGCTAACCATGTGAATAGGTCTGTATTCATTAGGCCGAATATATCCTTTCTAATAAAACCTGTTAAGAGAGCAAAGGGGAAATTGATGCAAGCTAAAATTGATAGAATATATGCAAAGGAAATACTAACCTGTAATAGGTCAGACTTATACCTTGTGGACAGATAGGCAGAGAACCGGGAATGGTGTCCATTGGCAGCAATGTATAACAACAGTAATACCCCGATAATGTTAGAAACTGTAGATGGGATCATGCCAAATAAAAAATAAGACCTCCCAACATCAAGATCATTTCTGCTGAAATACTTTAAGGCATAACTAATCTCAACATTATTATTATTCCCGAAAAAACCAAATACTCCAATAATAAGAAGAGATAAAATATATATATAAATCAGATATTTTATTTTTACTATCTTCATCATCAATCAAGAATAACCAATAAAACACTTCTATTTCAATCGAGTTGATATAACAACCATTATTGGGTAACAAGATAAGAAGAGAAAATCAAGAATTATTTATAATGATTAAAATTCAAATGATGAATATGATCAGTTCATCATCTTGTTAGTTTGCATTACACATTACTATTTCCCAGCATTTTTCATATAAAATGCAGGCATATCCGAAAAATTTATTACGACATAATCCATCATTTTATATTTAATATATAAAATGATTTGACTTATTGCTAAAAATGGTAATAATCTGACAATCTATTCAGGATTTTATAATACAATAATATTGTTCTAAAACGAGATATAATTATGAGGATGTTCACAAAATATATTTTTTGTATAATGCTATTAATAGCCCTTCAGGCCTGCGCTTCACAGCAATTTCAATATAAGGCGAAAATTATATCCGGGAACTGGTTGCAGGATCTGAAAATAGAATATGTTTATTTTGGTGAAAAAAAAGATGTACCAATTCAAATATATTTTCCCAAGAGCTATTCAAAGGGGAAGGAATACAGGGTACTCATCTGTCTGCATGGATATAATAAGAATATGCATGACTGGGAGACGAATACCGATATAGAGAACTATGCCGATACTTACAATTTTATTCTCGTATGTCCGGATATGAAAACCACCCTCTATGAGCTAAGATACTATCCAGAGACAACCAACAGGTGGAACGGTATTCCAGGGGGAGCATGGATAGCCGAAAAACTCATCCCCTTTTTAAGGGATCAATTTCTGATTGCACTGGATAAAAACAAAACCGGCATATTAGGATATTCCAGAGGAGGACGTGGATCAATACTGATCGCATGCAATTATCCAGAAATTTTTGGCGCTGCAGCAGGTTTATCCGGTTCTTACGACAATCTATCCATGACTAATGATGAATTGCTCACATCCCTATATGGCGCTTATGATGAATACAGTGAACGTTGGAAAAAGGATGACAATATTCTCGACATGGCTGTAAATCTGAAAGAGACCTCAATTTTTATTGCCCATGGGACAAAGGATTGGAGGACAAATTATGAGCAATCAAGGCTTTTCGCAATCAGGTTAAAACAGCTACAGAAAAAAAACGATGAAGGATACAAATTTGAATATCATGAAAAAAAATATAAACTACATGATTGGAAATTTTGGAAAGGGATGCTACCGGAGATGATGCGCTTCTTTGATGAGAATTTAAATAGTGAGGAATAATTATTTCTAATCTTATATTAAGGCAACACAGATAGAATTACAATGATACTGAATATCTTCCTCATAATGAAAACCAAAAAATTCTAACAGCCTATATGCAGACACCTCAAATCATCTTTCCTGAAGATCCTTACTATTTCCCTTCTGGAATAGCCCTTCCCAAAACAATAACTCCTCCTCACTCAATATGGGATTCTCCTCCTTCTCAGGTATCTGTGCTTCAAGGTGTTTCTCAATTTTTGTATTGATATACTCAGCAAATTTATCGCTGGTCTGTACTTTTGCCCTATATCGTGTAACAAAGGATATGATATCTTTATCTGATGTTACAACAGTAACCATCCTGGGATTTATATCCTTTTTAACAAACTCCTTAATGAGAAAATCCGCGGAATAATCAAGGGAGTAATAGACATCGATTGTTCCAAATCTTTCGCTTCTAATATCAAGGCCCATCTCCTTTTTCCCATCAAATACAACCCGAATATGGGATCCAGTGATTTTTACATACTCTTTAAGCTTTTGGAGCAATCCCTTTCTTGCATCCACAAGCCTGTCATTATACATCAACTCTTCTAGTTCAGGGAATTTATAGATCAGGTTAAATCCGTCTATTAGTATGGACATGGGGAGACTTTCTCTTCAGGAATCTTTCAATTCTTCTCATTGCTTCCTTTATGTTATCCAATGAGGTAGCAAAGGAACATCTAATATGGTTTTCACCTGATTCTCCAAATGCAATCCCAGGCACAACAGCAACCTTTTCAGATTTGAATAATGCGAGAGCAAAGTCACTAGAAGTCATACCTGTCTTACTCAAATCAGGGAAAACGTAAATTGCTCCATCCGGGGAATGACATGGAAGCCCCAGCTCGTTGAATCTGTTAACAATAAAATTCCTTCGTAGTAGATATTCTGACCTCATTCTACTAATATCCTTTTCGGAATTGTGCATTGCCTCAATAGCAGCATACTGAGATATGGAAGGTGCGCATAGGGCTGTATATTGATGAATCTTTAACATTACATCTATAAGCGATCCAGGGCCTGCTACATAACCCAGCCTCCATCCTGTCATTGCTAAAGATTTGGAGAATCCGTTAAGATATATCACCCTATCCCTCATCCCGGGAATTGATATTATGGAATCGTGCTCTTTCTCAAATGTTAATTCAGAATATACCTCATCAGAGATTATTAAGAGATTATTGCTGCAGGCAAGGGTTGATATCATCTCAAGGGTATCTCTATCAATAGTCGCTCCTGTGGGATTGGCTGGATAATTTAATAGGATTGCCTTGGTTCGCGGGGTTATGGCTTTTTCCAATCTCTGCAAATTTATTCTGAATTTCTCATTAAAGTAGGTTGGGACAATCACGGGTTTGCCGTATAATAGGCTTACATTTGCGGGATAGGAGACATAGCAAGGGTCAAATATAATAACCTCATCTCCCGGATTTAAAATGCTGCGCAGAGCGAGATCCAATCCCTGACTAACGCCATTTGTCACAATTATTTCACTACAGGAATCATATTTCACATCGAGCATTTTCTGGAGATGATCGGATATAAGAGAGATCAGCTCCGGCAATCCCCTATTTGGGGTATAATGCGTATATCCATCCTTGATGGCATGTATGCCAGCCTCGGATATCCTCCAAGGTGTGACAAAATCCGGCTCTCCCACACCCAGCGAGATACAATCAGGTGTGGAATAGACTAAATCAAAAAATTCTCGTATTCCTGACGGAGGGATTGAACTCGCTGTTTCTGATACCTGAAATTCAATGTTATTCTCTTTTACTAAACTTAGCTTCAAACTCGGTCTCTCATACATTGAAGGTTATTATAAAATATCTGTCACTTCTCCATTAGATCTTCAGCCAATCTATTTTTTACTTTTCTTTTAATGTTATCGATGTTTTCTTTCTCTATAATTCTAAAATAAAATGTGAAATATAATATTACCGATGCAATTAATACCAATATGATTGCAAATAGTTTTAACTTGCGGAATAGCATGCCGCCAATAAATGTAGCAACAATAGCCACGCCAATTGCAGTATAAGGATTCTGCTGAATAATATCCTTAATCACTTCCATATTATTCTCCTAATCTGAGGTGTAAATTCACACCTATAATAAAAATCGCTATAATCGAGGGAACACTCCTCTATCAATACATTGGTTTATAATCAAATTGGTGCCTGGCAGTAATAAATCTAAGAGTATGTGTCTTTGATCTCATGACAATTGAGTTAGTTTCAGCCCCGCCCGCATAGAAACGAACACCAAATAGCAATTCTCCGTCTGTAACGCCTGTGGCTGAAAACATGATATTATCCCCCTTTACAAGATCGCTTAGAAAATATATTCTATCAAGATCCTCTTCGCCCATTTGTTGAACCCTTTTTCTATCTTCATCATCTCTATATACAAATCTTGCCTGAATATCTCCCCCAAGGCATTTAATGGCAGCAGCAGCCATAATCCCCTCCATCGCACCGCCCACACCCATTAGAATATCAATCTGTTTTTCACTCATCGCAGCAGCCACTGCCCCAGATACATCTCCATCCCTGATAAGCATTATTCTGGCTCCTACGCCTCTTACAGCTTCAATGAGTTCTTTATGTCGTGGCCGTTCCAATATGCAGACAGTCACATCATCAATATACTTATTCATTGCGCGAGCCACCCTCTTAATATTAATGGCTGGTGATTCGGTAATATCAATGGCTCCCTTGGCTTCTGCTCCAACAGCAATCTTTTCCATATATATTCGCGGAGCATCAAAGAAGGAGCCTTTCTCTGCAATAGAAATCGCTGATATTGCGTTACGCCCACCACTTGCACAGGTAGTTCTGCCATCTACAGGATCAATCAAAACATCCACCTCTATTCCGTTCTCATTATCTATACATATCTCCTTTATCATGGAATCTTCATCAGAATCGACTTTTCCGCAAATGATGGTCCCCTTTATCGCTACTGAGGATATGATCTTCTTCATGGCATCTAAGGCTGATCGACTAGCCAAGGATGCATCTCCCCTACCCATGTATCTGCCTGCAAGTAGAGCCGCTGCCTCAGTTACTCTTACAACCTCAAGTGCGAGATTCCTCTCCATTGATCCTCCAAATTCTATTTACTTATACTCTTCAAACAAAAAAACTCATTTGGCATAATAGTATATACTATAATTCAATCATTTGTATTTTCATGCCCCAGTTTTGTCAAACAGTTTATTCTGCCAAATGATAAGATCTAATATTGTAATCATTGTTTGCAATCAATATTTTACAGAATTCTTGAAACCATACTTGACTTATCATGCCAAATATGTAGGTTAATCTAATTTGAAAAGAGCTAAATAATCAATTTTCCCAAAACAAAATCAGTTGTTGAGAGGTACAAGCTTGAAGCGTGTCATTACTATGTTTTTTTTTCTCTCATCTCTTATTATACACAATAGCCTATATTCTGAAATAGGTGTGCCTGAAAATATTGAATCTTTATCATTAAATCTGAAGCAATATTTTGATTTATCTAATCTTGAGTATGATGATTCGCCATATCCAGGTCAATCAAATATTGGGCATATCTTCATCCCAAATCTTTTAATAAAAACAATTTATATAGATTTGATAATAGGTGGATGGTATAAACATATCTATGTACAGTTTGATGAGGATAGCGCTCCAAAAAAAATCTACCCATACATGGGCGCCCTCCTCCGTCCATGGGAAGGCTCAGAGTTCGGGATAGGGAATTATGAAAATCTCTTCAAATTTCCAAATTCAATCTATAATGAGTTTCTATTCTTTACTGAGAGACCTGTGTCATCTGGAATAGAGTTTACCTTACATAGAAAAACATTTAATCTAATTTCATATCTTGATTGGCTCGAGTTTGATACAGAGGAACATCCCGAGGAATTCATTACAGGAGTATTATTTGAGCACTATTTATTCAAAAACATCTATTATAAATTTTACAATCATTATCACCACAGGGGCGGACAGTTACACAAGGATTCCCATCCATTAAGAATAGAACAGGATATAGTCACTTCACCTCTGATTGGCTTTAGATTTAGTGGCGTCTTCGTGGAGATGGAATACTATCTAAGCACTTTCTCACAAAACTTTAGAGCCTCATCCTATGGAAGCGCTGCAAGCCTTCTCCTGGGGTATAGCTTTACCAAAAAGATCAACCTCTCTTATCAATTCTGGTATAACAATGATTACTATCATCAGGATGCGCATATCTTTTATCTTAAGAAAAAGAATGCGCTAAATAGATTGAGGTTTGACTATAATATATATACCTATAATAAAATCTTTGATCTATTCTATACAATGAATGTCTATGGAGTTGATCCCCCTGGAATAGACTTTAGATTTTTTGGAAAAATTAATCTTAATATCATAGATTTTAATAATCTTGATGAGGAAAAACCGCCGATTAATTAGCTATTAGACCTTTATTCTAATGCATATCTTGCGCTAATAGAATAGTGAACTTCTATACCCATTCACCATTTTAGGAATGAATCTACTCCCAACAAAATTAATAAAAGGATAATCACTATAAATAAAATATGAGGCTATTAGTTATATGAAGTGGATCCATGCATTCATTATCCTTTTTGTATTCCTATTCAGTAATCTCTTTGCACAGGAAGAGATTACTGTTCAGATAGAGGAAAAGCAAAAAAAGGATTATACTGCTGAATATTGGTTATTTGGAAGTGTGCCAGCTTTAGTAATAGCATGGGGAATTGGCACATGGGGATGGGGTACAGCCACGAAATGGCACTTTGAGGGAGATGGATGGGGACTTGAGCAGGACTCATATACAGGGGGGGCGGACAAATGGGGCCACACCTGGGGGATATACCTGATCTCAAGGATCGGAACATACACCTTTGAATGGAGCGGAGATTCTCGCACCCGAGCAGCGATTAAGGGATTTATTTATGGTCAGTTTGTGGGTTTAGGCATAGAGGTTGGAGATGGTTTTGGTGATACATATGGTTTTGCATGGGGTGATATGGTCTGGAATCTGGGTGGAGGTTTATTTGCTTTATTGCTAGACCTATATCCCCCAATTGATAATCTACTAGGCTTTCAGATGGAATATTGGCCATCGGAAGATCACAGAAACCAAAAAAAGGAAAAATGGCTTGAGGTCACCAGTGATGTCTCAGGACAAAAATATATACTGGCATTAAAACTGAGCGGTGTGCCATATATCAAAGATACTTTCTTAAAATATTTCCAAATCGATTTTGGGTATTACACCAAGGGATACTGGTATAATCCATCTGTAGATAAATACAAAACCAGACACACCTATATTGGATTTGCCATGAATTTCAGTAGACTATCTGAGAGTGTTTTTCCCAAAGGGGGGTGGAGAAGAGCCTTCTCCTCTTTCCTGAAGTATTATCATCCTCCTGTTGCCTATAATCCCGATGCTCTGGATAATACCCTTGCAGGGAAGACGCTAATTATACCTAAATAGATATCATTCATTACATGTATCCTCTATCTCTGGAAATGGGTTCTGCCATTGCCATCCAGTCTTGCCATACTTCCTGTAGCGTTCTAATCTTCGAATGCTAATCTCAGCGAATATTGGATCAATATCGAAGGTGAATACCCTCCGATGATGCCTTTCTCCCGCAATAAGTGTTGTTCCTGAATGGGAAAAGAAATCCATTACCACGTCAGCTGTTTCGCTGCTGGTTAATAATATTCTCTCAATTGCCTTCAAGGGTTTCTGCGCATAGCATCCAGGAACATTCTCTTCTAACCTATAAAAGACCTGCTGCACGTCTATCCATACATTACCGGGCCTAATTGTATCTGATCGACTTCTCTCTATATTCTCTTGCATTCTATTATTGACCACCTTATAATATCCCTTCAGCACCTTGGGTATATCAGTATAGACTACCTGGAATTTAGGATCACCCTTTACATAATGAATGAGTTCCTGCCTAATCCACATCCAGTTTTTTTGAGTTCCATATCCCCTCTGATTCCTTAGGGTAATATAGTTTCTGGGCTTCAAATCTTTAAAATCTCTCATCATTATCATAAAATCAGGCAGGGGTTGAAAATTATCTTTATAATCTGCCCCCAGCCATACATACATATGGGAATTCTCATCCATAATTCCCTCGGCATTTGCTACCCATTTCCTTGAAAAAGCGACATAATCATCCTGGTCAATCTTAAACAGATTATCTGTATTTGCATTCCCAACTGCGACATTATAAGGCGGATCATTAATTATTAGCGCGGCCCTCTCATCATCAGCGATCCGGTTTACATCAACTGACTTGCTGGCATCAAGAACACCCACCCGATGGCCAGAAATAGAATCTTCCCATATTTCTCCATAATCCAATCTGCAAAAGGAAGATACTCGTTCTCTTAAGCTGATATCTGAGTCTAATCGTCCAAGCCTCTCTGCTGTTTTATGCTGATTGTCCTTCTCAGAGGATTCATCCAATTCAGGAAATACAATTATATTTTCATCTTCAATATTCATCTATAAATACCATCAATAATTATGAGATACACTACCAACCCAACTACAGGGATTCTATATAAATTAAAATTATATGACAATCAAACACTTTATTCAATAATTTTGCATATTACTATGAGTAGATAGGCTTAGATAATATGAACTATAAGTTTTCCAAAATTTTTATTTTTTTATGTAAGATATTTTTATCATATGTTATAATTTTTATGATAGCATATGAATACACCCTTATCACTGATAGAAAGGTCATCAAGGTATCAAATGAAAAAAATACTTCGAATTATCCTTTTGATTTTACTATGTCTATTTAATTGTACCTACGATTTTACTATTGGTCAATGGGAAGAAGGCATAATACCATACTATCTATCTGGAGAATTTTCAGAGAGTGATTTAGAGGATATAGCCATGGCTATGGAAACTTGGGAGAGCGCCTGCGGAGTCAAGTTTGAGAAGGTAACGCCTAGATCCGGAGCCTATGGGATCATACGTGTTTCCCAAAATAAATGGTTTTCAACAATTGGAGAAAACAACAGTTTTTGTTATATGCACTATAATGGATATTATAACAATGAAGAATACAATAAGTTAGAAGCCATAACCCATGAATTAGGCCATTGTTTAGGACTTTTACATGAACATCAAAGACCAGATAGAGACGCCTATGTCACTATTGTATGGGACAAGGTGATGCCATCACATGATTATGATTTTGATATTATGGACAATCCCCTCTATGAAGAACAACACTTTGAATATGATTATGACTCTATTATGCATTACCCTTCAATAAGTTTTAGCATTGATGGATCAGAGACTATTGTAGCAAGAGACGGAACTACACTATGTCAAACTAGCGGAATAACCGAAATAGATGTTCAAAAAGCGCAGGCGATTTATGGGCCTCCCCTTGAGGAGTAATTTAATAAAAAATATATTAATAAATGAAAAAGAATATAGATCGAATCTAAACGGTCTTTTTCAATCAAGCGTTTTATTATCTGCTTATATGTTGACTTTTTATAAAAAAACATGTATAGTAATCATCAAAAGAATTCGTGAACGGCAATTATAATGTATTTGAATAAATTTGGTTATATAATAATTATTTTAATTTTAATAGTATTTATTCACTCTGGTAATACAGAAGAGACAAAACCAAGACCGGCAACTAATTTAAAGAAAGATACTAATCAAGCTAACCTCACAAAGAATAATAAACAAGACGAAGAGGAATTAGAAGAAGAGATTGAGGATTTGAATGATAAGATCAAGGAACTTCAAAGCAGGGTGGACAAGCTAAGCAGACAAGTTGAAAAGCTTAGCGCATTGGAGATAAGCGGTTTTTTCGATGTTAGTATATCAAACTACAAGAATAAGCCCAATGTATATTCAATCGGCGATTTCGAGCTTAATATAGAACACAATTATAAAGACCATTTTCAGGTTGCCGCTGCCCTTGTCTTTAATAATGGCGCGGAGCTTGCTGTGGGTTTTATTGACTATCATCTATTTGGCAGTTCAGTATCTCCCAGAGGCAGGCTGTTTAGCACAGAAGGCATCCATATACAGATCGGCAAATTCGACGTTCCCTTTGGCAATGACTGGCAAAATTTTTTGGCTATTGATAGGATATCCGTAACTCCGCCACTCACAACTGAAATGGTCATGGAGGGAGGTTATAATGATGAGGGTATACGAATGCTGGCTAGTTTTGTTTCGTGGAATGCCACACTCTTCATGGTGGACGGAATAGAAGAAAAATACTCCTATGGTGGGAACTCATTTGGCGGAAGAATCGGTATCACCCCTTTTAATAATCCCTATATATTGAAGGAAAAAGGGATACCAGCCTTTGAGCTGGGTTTCTCATATATTCATGATATAGATAATAATGGATACGTGGCTGAACAACTCTATGCATTCGACCTAGAGAGTAAAATCTCTCCCTTAATTTTTCGTACAGAATACTACAATAGGGACAAAAATGCAGGTGTCGTATTTGATGGTTTTCATATCACGTGCGCTTTAGAATTAGGCACTCTATTCACATTTCCCATAGTCCTATATAGTCGATATGATTATTTCCGAATGAAAAATTATGTTATATCGAGTTATCTTGATGCAGCTACACAGGGAGCGGGTAAGGACAATAATTTAAGCAGAATTACAAATGGCTTCAATATAAATATAGCTGATATATCATATTTAAAGCTAGAATATCAAAGATTTCTCAGGACTTATTCTGAATACAGAAACGATGAATATTTTAGCAGGAATCTATTCTACACACAACTGGTTATATCCTTTTAACGGAGATATGGCAATGTTTCAAAAAATGAAATCTGATTTTTCACATCGGAATTCGAAGCGATTGGCGCCCTGGCTTATACTTATAAAAATATCTCTTCTATGCTGGGGAAAAATGCTAAGATTATACCTTTTGTATATAATATCAATAATCTCATTATATGCTTTTGCAGTAGCCTATGATAAGGAAACAGAAAAAATTATGCCATTCGTTGCATCAAGAGACTATTGTACAGAATGCCATAGGAAGGGTGAATTGAAGAATAACCAATACAATGTTATTCAAACCTGTGACAATCTCTGTCTTAAATGTCATAAGGATATAACTAGTCATCATGAAATTGGATTAAAGATAGAAGATCAGTTACACCAAAAGTTGCATTTAACAGAAAAGAATAGGATAGCCTGTTTCACCTGTCACAACCTCGGTATCAAGAGATTTGACAGTTCATCTTGGAAAGCCGAGAGTCTCTTTGAAAGCATGTTCAAAAGAAAATCGAGATATAAAACCTATTATCTGGCAATAAAAAATGACAAGGGGCAGCTTTGTAAAAAATGCCATTAAGGAGGGATGATGAAAAAAGATAATAGAAGAAAAACAGTATTGATCAACAGAGGTTTCCAATATAGAATGATATTAAAGTTTATAGTGCTAAATATTATGATAATGATTCTCTTTGGGGGGTTGCTTTATCTCTTTCTAAACAGCGAAATTGAATCTAACCTCAAATCAGCGCATGTTACCTACAAGAATATTAAGGAAATGCTATTCCCAATAATCGTTACCCTATCGATTATAAATATCTTTGTTTCATCAGTAATTATTTCACTCTTTGTCCTCTTTGCCTCTTTTAGGATAGCTGGACCACTATACCGCTTCAATGAGGTTGTTAAGGCGATCTGCAATAAGAATCTGAGACCAGTAACATCATTACGGGAAGGAGACCAATTATACGAATGTTCTATAACATTGAAGAACATGTCTGAAATAATAGCTGAAGACTTCCAGGATATAAAGGCAAAAACAGATGAAATATGCGCCATGAATAAAGCAGGTGCAGAAAAGGAAAAAATTTCTAAGAAGATAGAAGAGCTGAAAAAAATTGTTAACCAATATCAGCTTTGATTATGAATAAGAGGAATGAATAGAGATGATAAAAGAGCATTCATCAACTCACTATTCTTTTAGTAGATGAAGTGTAAGCCTTAAACTAACCCCACCGTTAATAGTGTGTGAAAGCATATCTTCTTCTGAAATTATGCTATTATTCTGCTAATATACATTCTGATCATTGGATTTAACGCTTACTGAATGGATCAGTGCAAAGGAAGTTATAATCATAAGATTTATTTAAAAATCTTCATCCAGAATTATAATCTCTTTAACAAAAATCGTAAGCATCAAATTAATTTTCCATTTATTTATTGAAATTCCGTTGCGCTCAAATAAATCTTTATGATCTTTGTGAAAAAATAATTCTAACAAATTGCTACTCATGTTTACAGTATGGCCCCGCGATCTTACGGTACGGACCCGGCTGATCCTATGACAAAATAAACGATCTCAAACCCGCAAAACCGATCTAATGCGCAAAAATATACACAAATGTAATCTTCTCGCTTCCTTTGTTGATGAACATTATAGGATTAGTTTGACTTTTACTTTACGATGATGTCTTGCATTTCCGTAAAATTACTGATCACTTATTATACTATAATCCTCATCTAATGGCATAGATTATCCTTCATAATATTAAAAAGCAAAGATAGATTAAAAATTTATACAAACACTTGGGAATAAATAAACCGCACTTATAATTAAAGTGCGGTTTATGAAAAAAAGGAAGTATTGAAATCTCAAATTTTAGACTCTATTCTCCTACATACTCGCCTTCTACAAAGGATATAGTCTCAATCTCCGGCATATCACCTACACTTATATCTTCATATTCCGGAAGATCATCAAGCGTTAAACTGCTATCAATTGTAGGGCTTGTGTCGCTCTGAGATACAATATCAAGCAAACGCACGCCGAATATGGGTTTGATCTTATAGGTATTGCCGTCTCTTCCTGTAATATCTCCCTCTGGAATATTGATTATCTTATCCTTCATATCACCTGAGAGTACGCCATCATTTTCATTCATCATCATCCATACATCCGCGACTCCAAAAAGATGGCCGTCGTATGCTGCGCCATTTATCTCCACAATATCGCCATTCATATCAACCCCATTAATCGTAGCAAAGAATATGGGATCATCCAAATACACAAACTCACCATCCGCATCCTTGAGATAAGTCATGATGTTCCATGTCTCATTTTCATTCATAGCATACTGCCATGTATAAACTTTGCTATTATCCCCTTCCATATACCACTCACTCTGAGTATGGACATTGTTCAAGCCCGAATCCGAGCATAGCATCAGGGCTGTTGTATCCCAGTAGTAATCGGTTCCATTGCTCGTAAATGTAACATTTTCTAGCGCATTAGCCTCTGTGCCGGGTTGAATTACGTTCTCAAGCTCCTTTTTCAAACCAGTTGCAGACAAACCTGCTACTGTGAGGATATAATTTAGCCCTTTTGAATGCATGTAGAATTCGCCGTCAAATTCGAATGTATAGTCTTGGAGATCGCTTAATGTAGGCTCCCAGCTATTTTCACTATATTGAACATCCATATATCGTTTCCATCCTGAACCGGTATATGTTACAAATATTGGCATATTGATATTAACCCATACTTCATCTGTTGCACTGGGTGTATAATTAGTACTATCACTTTTAACAAAACTACTTGGGCTTGAAGCATTATAGGTCAATTCACCTTCATCAGACCAAATCCACACCATCTTGTGTTCCTGTTCATCTGACACAAGGCTGCTTAACTGATCATAAGCTGCGCTCTCTTGCGATGAGCAGTCCCATGGTCCTTCGCTACCATCACATTTGCGCCATTCACTTCCATTCCAGTACAGTTTAAACCCTTCATTCACCCAGGTTTCGAGAACCTCGCCTTTGATGTCATTCATTGATGTTGTCACCAGTGTCTTTTCAACAAGATAACCCATATATCTTGCGCCAAGGGTGTATGTTGTTTCCTCTTCTCCGTATTCAACGCTTTCTAATTCAGCTCCAACCGGAACAGTGACATTCTGAGGACCCCAAAGCTGGTGTCGTCCCTGCCAACCGCCATAGTACATATGATGCTTGTCGCCCTCATCATCCTCATACATTACGGGTTTGCCAAAATTTTTCGATTTTCTGATGTTCTCCCCTTCAGCGCTATAGACATTATACTCCATGAAGATATCGGCGTAGGATTCTCTATCCAAGTATATCGGATCCGCATCATCAACTTGAAGAGCCACTTCGGCATCATTATAGGCATATATTGCAGTTGGATATGTAATTTCCGGTTCTTCTCCAGTCCAGTTTTCAGAAGTATAATAGACTATCCCGCTTCCTTCATCATTAGTCAGGGTGAGCTTTCCCTGCACAGTCCACATTTCTCCTTCAGGCAGCCATTCATTCTCCTCCTGCAGGTTTAGCATAACCTCAGTATTTCCGCTGGCGTTCTTTGTGCTGCTTGCCGCGATAAAACCTGTTCGGGTTCCATCATCCTTATCAAAAAACCCAAGATTCATTGTCCATACTCCATAGATATCACCCTCAGTAGGAGCGCTGTATATTTTACACACACCCTTTCTGAGAACACCCGGATCATCTATCCACACATAAACCTTGTTAACTTCAGTATAGCCCTCAAGAACCATCTTTGAATTGATAATCCACTTGCTCATCTGCTTGCCATGCTCCATCTCGTCAGCCACCATCGCAGCGTAGGGTCCCTGGTTTATGGCATGCGAATCTGCATATCCAGTCTGCTGGAACATTTCTAGTATTTGTTCAATCATGCTAAAAGCTTCCAACGCCCTTATGGAAACCTTCAACTCCATTTCGCCGTCTTTCTCAAAATCTGTCAGTTCATCTGCCCTGGGTATTATGGGAAATGCGCTGCTGGAATCATCGTCAGAGCACCCCAATAGAAAAACAGCTATTGAAAAAACTGCAAAAATCGACAGCATCTTTGATATTAATCTCATTTCCTTAGATCCTCCTGCGTTATACGAATTTTTCTAGCACGTGATTCAGTGCTCTCCGCTGGTACAGTCTGAATACTCTGCGGAAGGTCAATGCCTGTGGTCCTGCCGGATAAAACATCCCCATCCGCGTCGGGAATGAGCGTAGGCGCGCTGTCACTATCGTCATCGCAGACCCCGCAACCGCCAAACGAGAGGCATAGTAAAATTACTGTAACTACCTTAAACCTCTCGCGCATCTTTTTGTTTAAAATCATTCTGTTTACCTCCGGTTTTTTTAAATTTATTTACCATATTTCCTTTCATTATACATCATTATAAACAAAAGTAAAGGTATTTTCACCAGTCATGTAGATACATAAAATTATTAAAACTTATATTATATTTAATATATAACAATTTGTTCATTATGTATCATTACACAGTGTAATAATGCAGTTGGGTATAGGCTTTTCATACTTTTCATGCTCAAACTGAGCTTAGGCTAGGATGATTATAATAATATAATCTTATCTTGATGACAGCAGAAGTATATTCAAATTAACATATACATATCTATTCATGCTTTTGCGGGAATCATAACATGCATAGTGCTATATTAAATATGCATTATTTACCAATTTGAATCACGATATTAGGTGAGAATAATATTGAGGAGAATTGTACAGTAACAGAAAGGATCAAAGGCATTTAAATATTTATTCATGCAGGAGGTTTGTTAAAATTCTATCATTATTAACACATACCTTCTTGTCAATTCTCGTAATCAAATCCCTTCCTATATCCGCAAGGTTATCACATCCAGTTAGTATCATGGCATTTTTTAGCTCTCGTTTCAAGATATTTAAGTAGAAGGATACGCCCTCCCTTTGCATTCCAACAACTGAAGTTGCGATAGGTCTTCCGATTAACACAAACTCAGCCCCAATCGCTAGCGCCTTCAGGACATCCACTCCTGTTCTAAATCCGCCATCAATCAGAATCTTAATGTACGGTTTAACCTCTTTCACAATATCTTCCAAAACATCCATTGAGCCTGGCATCTCGTCAAGCACACGGCCACCGTGATTTGACACAATGATTGCATGAGCCCCTGCTTCCACTGCAAGAATGGCGTCCTTAACATTCATAATACCCTTAAGGATAAAGGGAAGATCTGTTGAAGATACGAGATAGCTAAGGTCTTCCGGACTCTTTGGCCCTACAGTTTGATTTTTCATTTCCATGGTCTTTAATACTATAGCATCAATGTCCATGCCCACTGCGACTGAATTCACCTTTTCCGCAGCCCGTATTCTTTTAATAATCTCTTCATTATCGCTGCGAGGTTTAAATATTGGAATCCCCATACCCTCAACCTCAGAGATAGCTCGAAGACCGATCTTATACTTATCGGGGGTTGCGCCATCCCCAACAAAGGCGATTGTGCCTCCATCCAGACACCCCCTCGTTACTGCTTGGTTGTATTCGAATTCATCAATAGCGCCCCTCATATTTGTTACAGTTCCTGTAATAGGAGCTGCCATGATTGGAATATCTAAATCAATTCCAAAAAATTTAGCGGAAATATCAGGATTAGTTACATCATGTATAAGTTGTGTGTTTATCTTATAAGCTCTAAGGGCTTCTATGTTGCGCCGAAAAGAAGCCCCTGTGCCAACGCCTCCCATTCCAGGAATGCCCGTTGGGCAATTCGTGCCATCGCAGGTTTTACAGACATAGCATACTTTCTTAAATTTATCCCTAGCTGCAATTCTGATTACTTCCATGGAAAGCTCAGTTTCTTCTGATATCTCAATCTGTAATGTATCCATACATTTTCGAACAACCTCCTCAACCTCATTAAGACTTTCCCCAACAGCAATAATATGCCCTGCCTTCTCTACATTCGATCGCGGAACTACAACCCTATCCCCCTGCTCAACATTGAAAAATATTTCCTCAATTCCTGGAATTCTCATAGCACCAGCTAAACCATTGATCTTTTTTACAATCCCAGGCTTTGTCACTATTGACCTTTCTATTGCCACTCGGTTAATTAAAGGATCAAGATTCCCAGGCTCATGTCCTAAGGCAATTTCAATAGCTGCCTTCATTAAATCTACACCTGTGGATAATGGATATGTATAAGCAGACATGAATCCACCCGATAGTCTAGCCGCAAGTTCGCCAATCATTGGCCCCTTGCTTGTTAGCTTGATATCCCCCTTCGCGCAGCCGTGATTTATTCCAAGTGCCTTAATCCCTCTTTTCATAACAGCTACTGCAGTCTCCAAAACCTCTTCCGGTTGTTGCGATGGCATAGTGTGTCCTGTCTCAACGAAATAGGGAGGATATTCTATTATTCTATCAGCAATACCGGTAATGCTAATCTCTCCATTAAAGATAACTGCATCAATGGATAATTCATCACCATCCATGTATTCTTCAATAATAAGCTCTCCACTTGGAGAGGCATTTTTTGCAAATTTGAATGCATCAGGTAATTCTCGTTTATTATCCACTCTCATTACACCCCGAGCACCCATATTATTGGAAGGTTTAATCACAACTGGAAATCCAAGCTCATTGCACGAATTCTTAGCGTCAGATAAAGACCATACTGGGAAAAAGTTTGGACAAGGTATGCCATGCTCCTTAAATCTCGATCTCATCTTTATCTTGTTTGTAGAGGCTTCAGCATCCTCAAATTTAATGCCTCGCAGATTAAGGGCATTCGCTACAGCTGCGACAGTCATTGAGGCATCAGTGCCAACTGTTAAAACAGCATTAATAGGAGTTATTTCGTTTTGCGCTCTTGCAACACGGACTGATCCCTCAATATCCCTCGTACTCATCACAATAGCTATATCTGCATACCTCATTCCAACGGCATCTGGATTATAGTCTGTAACGATCACCTGAAAGTCCATTTTCTTGGCTGTCTGGATAAGTGGCACCTGAAGAAGCCCACCGCCAATGACCATAATAGTCTCTTTCATATTCCCTCCCCTGGAATTTTGATAAATGTTACAAGTTATAAAAAAGATAGCATTAAATTATGTCTCATAATTTACTATTTCTCAAGTTTAGTCAACAATTATTAATTTATAATTTATTGATAATTTATATATATTTTAATAATCTCAATATTTGATGAGATAGCGCTACTATACCATTCAGCTAGCGTGGATTATAAGACATTTTATAGAGTTACAAATAATACATTCTAAGCTTACAATGATGAAGAAGATTAACTTAGCATTATACTTAATCTATAAAAATGACAGGCAATCAAGGCATTTTCACTAAAATATATTAATGAAAAAAATAGGAGTGAGGATATTTTTCAGAGTTTCGAAGATATTTAAGTTGCATTTAGCTTAATATCATTAGTAAAAGAATAGAGACCTTTCTTTGTCATTGACGAAAAAGGTCTCTATTCTAGCATATTAGTAGACCAATATTAAAGAATTAAAAAATTGAAGAGAGAAGAGAGAGAAGATAGGATATCCATTCTGAATCCAATGGAAGCTCAATACCATTGAGTATAATTTTTCCACTAAGTTCAGGTTGAATATGCAATATTATATCTTCCAATCCTATAGTCTGTTCACCTAAGGAACCAGACAAAATCAATGGATTATTCTCATCAGTATTTATTGACAATTTCATTTTCAATTCGGATATGTCTTCAATTCTAACCACAATATTCATGCTACCAGAAATTGTCTCATTTATTACATTTTCTATTGACAGAGGGAATTCATCAAATGTCAATTCTAAAATGATAGCAGGATTCGAAAAGTCGAAATTGAAACTCATGTCAATCCGAAGCCCTTCCGTTATGTAAATTGTCAATGGCGAAAATAGATTATCGAATAACGAAAATTTATCTATAGATTTTTTCATGAATGAATCTGCAATAAATTCTTCTATCTCAACTAATTGATTTTTAATCTCATCCCAATTAACTCGATTCATCGCGTCCGCTAAGAAGTCCATAATATCTTTTGGTGATAAAAAATCATTCATAGAATGCTCCTCACCATTGACTACAATTACTCCGCTATAGCTATGAGTATAGCTGTCAAATTCATATATAACAGTAAGATCTTTAAACTGGATTATTGAGTTATCCAGTTCACCGCCTGTTAGAGTTAGCAGATCTCCATCTTCAGTATTTACAACAACCATCATCGCATTATCTGAAATGCTATTTGTGACAAGCACTGTCATGACTCCATTTACAACAGAATCTGTAAATATCCCAGGGCATTCATCAAACTCAAAGGTTATCATGAAACGATAAGGATCATCATTGACAACAGTAACCACAGCCGTCAATCCATCCATAATCTCTCTTGTCTCATCCACCATACTTAATAAATAATCCTGCACCTCCTCCATACCCTTAATACTCCGATCATTACCTAAAACGCCATAGATAGACTCATCGATTATCATCTTTCCATGCTCAGGTGTCGCTTTAGAGCTATTCATATCAACTGCTGGGCCAATATTGTTGACAGGAACGTCTCCACCCTCATTAAAGCAGGAAGTGAGAAAAACTGCTGTACAAAGCAGTAAAACAAAATTAAACAGTTTTGATCTCATTTGATTACCTCCATTTTTTAACATTAAGTAAATTGTAAGGCAAGTGCCCTACTATTTAACATTAATAAAAGTCCTATGAGCAGTCAAATAATACTGTAAAATATTCGATTAATAAAATCATAAAATTTCATATAACGATATAATATATAAAATTATTAATAACTTACTTTAGATAACCTAGGTTTAAAAAACAGCAAAAGAGCTGGCAAAAAAATTAGATCTCCAATAACTGCAAGAAACATCGCAAAGGCTGTAAAAAGGCCAAAGGTTTGAGTTGGCTTAATGTTGCCCATCATAAGAATAGAAAATCCCATGAACAAGACCAATGATGTTATGATGATTGGCTTTCCAACATTCCGAAAAGTTTTAATAATCGCATACTTATAATTATTTCCAGCTTCAACATTCCTTCTGAATCCTATTATAAAATAAATAGTGTCATCCACACCTATTCCAATCGTCACGCTTGCTATCATAACCTTAGTGATATCCAAAGGGATATTCAAGCATCCCATAATTCCAAGAACAACGAGTATTGGGAACACATTAGCGATCATCGCTATGACTGTTAATCCAAAAGTTCTACAAATGAAAAACATAATAATGGATATTACAGCAATGGCAAATAGTAGGCTTTTAATCTGAGTTTCAGCTAATTTATTCTCCAAAGCAATGGATAATGATGT